>JBATTI010000344.1:0-4257 GCA_049670445.1 Albidovulum sp.
GCACTGGCCGGTCAAAAGACCGGTGACGAAGCCCTTGCCGCTGCGCAAGCGCTGGTGAAAGACGAAATGGAGGCTGCGGGCTACATCCAGTAACCCCGCCCCTCGGGGTTGGCCGCATACCGGTGGCCAACCCTGCACTTCGCGACCATATTGCAAGTGCTCGGCCCCCAATGGCCCCCCTGATTTTCGTCCCCGAGACTAGACCCTCGTGAACCCCCGGAGCGTGCCATGTCCACGGAAAATTCCCGCTCAGCCGCAAGATGGATGCTGTCGCCCTCGGTGATCATGCTGTTCATCTGGATGATCGTGCCGCTGGGAATGACGATCTGGTTTTCTTTCCAGCGTTACAATCTGCTTTATCCCGACCGCTCGGGCTTTGTCGGATTTGGCAATTATTCCCGCTTCGTCTTTTCGCCCGCCTTTATGGGGGCGGTGGCCAATACGATGATCCTTGTGCTGGGTGTCCTGGTGATCACGGTGGTTCTTGGTACGCTGATCGCCTTGCTGATCGACCAGCCCATATGGGGGCAAGGGGTGGTGCGGATCTTGGTGATCTCGCCCTTCTTCATCATGCCGCCGGTCGCGGCCCTGATCTGGAAGAACATGTTCATGAACCCCTCGAACGGGCTGTTCGCGGAGGCTGCGAAATACCTGGGGTTATCGCCGTTTGATTTTCTGGGCACTGCGCCGCTTGCCTCGATTGTGCTGATCGTGGCCTGGCAATGGCTGCCTTTTGCCACGCTCATCCTTCTTACTGCGCTGCAATCCTTGTCGTCGGAAGAACTGGAGGCCGCCGAGATGGACGGCGCTTCCGCAATCAGCCGGTTTCGCTACATCATGCTGCCGCATCTGGCCCGCTCGATCACCGTCGTGATCTTGATTCAGACGATCTTCCTTCTGGGGATCTTCGGCGAAATTCTGGTGACCACCAATGGTGGCCCCGGCACCGCATCAACCACTTTGCCCTATCTGATCTTCAAAGAAGCGCTTCTTGACTTCGACGTGGGCACAGCCGCCGCAGGAGGTGTGGTTGCGGTTATCCTGGCCAATATCGTCGCGGTCTTCTTGATGCGCGCGGTCGGCAAGAACCTCGATTTGTAAGGAAACAGCATGGCCCGCGCCGTCACCCCCGCCCGCAAGACCTTCAACACCGCCTCTGCCTGGACGGTGGCGCTGATCATCTTCTTTCCGATCTTGTGGACGGTGCTGACCTCTTTCAAGCCCGAGGCGACTGCCGTTGCCTCTCCCCCGGTCTTTCTTGGCTTTGACTGGACGCTGGAAAACTACATTGATGTGAACACCCAGCGCGATTATCTGCGGTTTTTCTGGAACTCGGTGATCATCGCCATGGGCTCAACCCTGCTGGGGCTGGCGATTGCGATACCGGCGGCATGGTCCATGGCCTTTGTGCCCTCCAAGCGCACCAAGGATGTGCTGATGTGGATGCTCTCGACCAAGATGATGCCGGCCGCCGGGGTGCTGGTGCCGATCTACCTGATCTTCTCGTCCTTCGGCCTGCTCGACAGCCGCATCGGTCTGGTGATGGTGCTGATGTTGATGAACCTGCCGATCATCATCTGGATGCTTTACACCTATTTCAAGGAGATCCCCGGCGAGATCCTTGAAGCGGCGCGGATGGACGGCGCAAATCTGCGGTCCGAGATCCTTTATGTGCTGACGCCGATGGCCATACCCGGCATCGCCTCAACCCTGCTTTTGAACGTGATCCTGGCCTGGAATGAGGCGTTCTGGACACTGAACCTGACGGTGACGGACGCGGCTCCGCTGACAAAATTCATATCGTCCTTCTCCAGCCCGCAAGGCTTGTTTTATGCGAAACTTTCGGCCGCAAGCACGATGGCCATCGCACCAATTCTGGTGCTTGGCTGGTTCAGCCAAAAACAACTGGTCCGCGGTTTGACCTTCGGCGCGGTGAAGTGAGGGAATAATGGGACAGATCACACTCAAGAACGTCAGCAAATCCTTTGGCGAGGTCGAGGTTATTCCCGGCGTTGACCTGACCATCGAGGATGGCGAATTCGTGGTATTCGTCGGCCCTTCGGGGTGCGGCAAATCCACCCTGCTGCGCCTGATCGCGGGGCTGGAAGACACAAGCGGCGGCACGATCAACATCGACGGCCAGGATGCAACCGCCCTGCCCCCCGCCAAGCGCGGTCTGGCGATGGTGTTTCAATCCTACGCACTTTACCCGCATATGACGGTGCGCAAGAACATCGCATTCCCGCTGAAAATGGCGGGCATGACCGAGGCCGAACAAAACGCCAAGGTAGAGGCGGCGGCAAAGGTGCTTAATCTTGGATCATACCTTGACCGTCGTCCGGGGCAATTGTCGGGCGGCCAGCGTCAGCGCGTGGCCATTGGCCGCGCCATCGTGCGCGAACCTGCGGCCTTCTTGTTTGATGAACCGCTGTCGAACCTTGATGCCGCCTTGCGCGTCGTCATGCGTCAGGAAATCACCGAACTGCATCAAAGCCTGAAAACCACGATGATCTATGTCACCCATGATCAGGTCGAAGCGATGACCATGGCCGACAAGATCGTTGTGCTTAACGCAGGCCGGGTCGAACAGGTGGGCAGCCCGCTCGAACTTTACCGCACACCGCGCAACCTGTTTGTCGCAGGCTTCATCGGCAGCCCCAAGATGAACCTGATCGGCGGGGCCGAGGCGCAAAAACACGGCGCCACCACCATTGGCATCCGGCCCGAACATCTTGATGTAGGCACCGGCCCCTGGACCGGCACCGTCGGTCTGGCCGAACATCTGGGCTCGGACACGTTCTTGAAGGTGGATGCGGGCGATCTGGGCATCATGACCGTGCGGGCGCGCGGCGAGATGGATCTGCACCATGGCGACAAGATCCAGTTCGGCCCGCAAGATGACAAGCTGATGCGCTTTGATGTGCAAGGCCTGCTGGCGTGAGGCTTGCGGGCAAATCCGCGCTGATCACCGGTGCTGCGCGCGGTATTGGCAAGGCATTGGCACGGGCCTATGTGGCCGAGGGTGCCAGGGTGGCCATCGCCGATGTGAATCTGGATGCGGCCAAAGCCACGGCCGCCGATATTGGCCCCGGCGCCCATGCGCTTTATCTGGATGTCAGCGATCAGGCCAGCATTGATGCGGCCTTCGCGGCCATGACGCGCGATCATGGCGGCATCGACATTCTGGTGAACAACGCCGCCTTGTTCGACCTTGCCCCCATCGCCGAAATTACCCGCGCCAGCTATGAGCGGTTGTTCAGCGTCAATGTCGCAGGCACGCTTTTCACCCTTCAGGCCGCCGCGCGGATCATGATCGCGCAAGGCAGGGGCGGCAAGATCATCAATATGGCCTCTCAGGCCGGGCGGCGCGGAGAGGCTTTGGTGGGGGTTTATTGCGCCACGAAGGCTGCCGTGATCAGCCTGACGCAATCGGCGGGGCTTGATCTGATCCGCCACAAGATCAACGTCAATGCCATCGCCCCCGGCGTGGTTGATGGCGATCACTGGGATGGGGTCGATGCGCTGTTCGCAGAGGCCGAGGGGCTGGCGAAGGGCGAAAAGAAGGCCCGCGTCGCCGCCGCCGTTCCCTACGGGCGCATGGGCATTGCCGAAGATCTGACCGGAATGGCGGTCTTTCTGGCCTCACGTGATGCGGATTACATCGTCGCCCAAACCTACGGCGTCGATGGCGGAAACTGGATGAATTGATGATCAGACTGAATACCACCAACCTTGTCCGTCTTCCCAAGGGTATCACGCCCCCTGCCTATGCGCGGGCGGGGCTTAGCCCCGGCATCGTGCATATTGGCTGCGGCAATTTTCACCGCGCCCATCAGGCGGTTTATCTTGATGATCTTTTCGCGCTTGGCCTTGGGCATGACTTTGCCAGTCTGGGCGCAGGCGTGCGCCCCGGAGACGCCAGGATGCGCGATCAGCTTTGCGCCCAGGACTACCTTTCCACGGTGGTAGAGCTAGCCCCCGGCGGGGCCCCGACCGCGCGCATCATCGGCGCCATGACCGGCTTTGTGCCTGTGGCCCAGGGCAATGCCGCGCTGATTGCGGCCATGGCAGAGCCTGCGATCAAGATCGTCTCGCTGACCGTGACCGAGGGCGGCTATTACATTGACCCCAACACCGGAACCTTCAGCCCCACCCATCCCGATGTGCAGGCCGATGCGGCAAATCCCGACGCCCCCGACACTGCCTTTGGTGCGATTATCGCGGCATTGCGTCTGCGCAGATCGGCCAATCTGATGC
>JBATTI010000345.1:0-12127 GCA_049670445.1 Albidovulum sp.
CCAGCAGCCGTCCGCGCGCCGCCTTGCTGTCAAAGCTCAGCTCATATTTCAGCAAAGAGTTTTCGCGCTGCAAAAAGCGCTGATCAATCGACCTTCGCACTGCATTCAGTATCTGGTTGGACCGGAACGGCTTGAGCACCAGATCCGACGCCCCGACCCGCAGCGCGTGAATGGCCGTATCAAGATCCGCATAAGCGGTCATCAAGATCGCCTCTGAGAAAAAGCCGACCCTGCGCTGTTCGGCAAGCCAATCAAGGCCCGATTGACCAGGCATGACATTGTCCAGGATCACCAGATCGAAATGCTGCGCGTCAAGCAGCTTGGACGCGGCTTCCACGCTTGCCGCCTCTTCGATGCGCCGGCAAAGCGGGGACAGGGTGCGCACAAGGAAATTGCGCATACCCGGTTCGTCATCCACAACAAGGATCGCCACCTGACGCAAAGCTGCGTCGTGATTGGCGAATTCCGTGTTTTGTGGTGCACGCGGCAGTTCGTTTGCGGCAGTCATCGGCACATTCGGCATCAGCCTTCCGGATCAGTCAAGCCGGACATCTGGCCCGGCACTTGCCTCTTGGCTAGAAAATCCTGCCTGATTAAGCCCGAGGCCCGCAGCAACTGCAATGACCGCAATCGCGAGAAATGCAAGAAACATGCTTCTCATATCCGTCTCCAGTTCAGCGCCGGGGACTGACCCGGCCCGCAGCGTATCCGTTCAATTGCATCACGCACTTACTCGGCAGGATTATGCGCCGCCTCTGGGCTTGCGTCCTTTTGCACGACTTCATCATACCATAGGCCATGGTGCTCTTTTGCCCATTGCACATCAACTTCGCCGGTGGTCATGGCATCAAGCGCACCTTCCATACCGACGGAACCCAGATAGATATGGGCAATAATGATCGCCATGAAAACGAATGCGACGATCCCGTGCCAAAGCTGCGCCAGTTGCATTTCCTGATGCGGGCCAAGCACGCCTGGCAATTCGCCAAGACCGAACAGTTGCGGCAGGCCAATTGCATTGAGCTTGGCAAAAGTCGCCGCAAACATTGGCAATTCAAAGGGGAATAGCAGCGACAATCCCGAAAGCGAGATTGACACGCCCAGCACCAGAACCGCCCAGAAGATGATCTTTTGACCTGCGTTGAATTTCCGGGCGGGCGGATGAACACCCTTGGAAAACAAACCGCCCCCGACCGCCAGCCATTTCAGATCATGGCGGTTCGGAATGTTATGGGCGATCCAAAACACAGTCACCAAGACAAGGCCAAGCATGAACGCCCATGCGACATTGTCATGCGTCCATTTGCCAGCAATCGCGAGGGTGGAAAACGCGTCCTTGCCAAGCCACGGAATGATCGCCACGCGCCCGAAAAACATGAACAAACCGGTTAAGGCCAGCACGATGAAAGACCCACCCAACAGCCAATGGGCGAAACGTTCGATCGCCGTAAAGCGTAATATGGTCCGGCCAGAAGCCATTCCATCCAACCGGATCTTCCCACGAAGCGCATAAAACAGCGCAAGGGCCACCAGCATTCCCAACAACAGATAGCCGCCCCATTTGGCCAGCGGCCCCTTGCGAAACTCCAGCCATGTCATGCCGCCATCTTGAATCAAGACATTGGCCGCCGGCCCATTGTTTGATGCCGTCACATCCGCCGAACCAAAGCGCATCGCGCGCCAAAGCTCCGGGTCAGAGGCGCCGCCCAGCGTGCCCAATTGGTCAACCAACCCCTCTGCATCTGCGTCTGATCCGGTCGCGCCGCTGCGAAAGGCATTATCGACTTTCTTACCCTGCTGCCGGGCAAGAATGTCTTCAAGAGTTTGGGCACCACCGGTTGCAGCGCGGCTTTCGTCGGTTGATTGCGCCAGGGCCGCCGCAGGTTGCAAAGAAACCAGCATGATTGTCAGCAATACAGCGATTATTCTACGCAAGGTCATCTGCCGATCCCGATCTGTAGGTGAATTTCGCGCTGGTCCGGAACACCCGATGGCAACCCGAACCTGATCAGTTCGCCGGGGTCATGCATAGCGCACAGCCCCGGCGTTTTTGCCAACCAACCTCAGTTAGCGGCTTTTTGCTCGTAAGCGGTACCCCAGCCCCAGGCACCAGAGCCAAAGCCGCGTGCGACGACACGTTCGCGGTAGATGGCCGAAACCATATCGCCGTCACCCGCCAACAGTGCCTTGGTCGAACACATCTCGGCGCAAAGCGGCAGCTTGCCCTCGGCGATCCGGTTGCGACCGTATTTCTGGAACTCTGCGGATGAATGGTCTTCTTCTGGGCCACCTGCACAGAAGGTGCATTTGTCCATCTTGCCCCGCGATCCGAAATTCCCGGCTTGTGGAAATTGCGGCGCACCGAACGGGCAGGCATAGAAGCAATACCCACAACCGATGCAAAGGTCTTTCGAGTGCAAGACAATACCGTCTGCCGTTTGATAGAAACAATCCGTTGGGCAAACGGCCATGCAAGGTGCGTCCGAACAATGCATACAGGCCACCGAAATCGACCTTTCGCCTGGCTTGCCATCATTGATCGTAACAACCCGCCGCCGGTTGATGCCCCAAGGGACCTCATGCTCATTCTTGCAGGCGGTGACGCAGGCGTTGCATTCGATGCAGCGTTCAGCGTCGCAGAGGAATTTTACTCGTGCCATATCTCGGTCTCCTTATGCTGCGCTGATTTTGCAAAGTGTGACTTTGGTTTCTTGCATCAACGTGACGCTGTCGTAGCCGTAGGTCTGCGCGGTGTTTGACGCTTCACCCAGAACATAGGGATCGGCACCTTCTGGGTAATTGTCCCGCAGATCCTTGCCTTGGAAATGCCCGCCAAAGTGGAAGGGCATGAAGGCCACGCCGGCCCCAACCCGTTCGGTGATCATCGCCATGACTTTCACAGCCGATCCTTCCGCACCTTCAACCCAAACCTGCGCCCCGTCACGAATGCCAAGGTTGTTGGCGTCACGCGGATTGATTTCGACGAACATGTCTTGCTGCAATTCTGCAAGCCATGGGTTCGACCGGCTTTCATCTCCGCCGCCCTCATATTCAACCAAACGGCCTGACGTCAGGATCATCGGATAGTCGTTCGAGAAATCCTTTTGCTGAATAGAGGCATACATGGTCGGCAAACGGTAAAGCTTGCGGTCTTCATAGGTCGGATAATCCGCCACCAGATCGCGCCGGTTGGTATAAAGCGGCTCGCGGTGCAGCGGTACCGGATCGGGGAAGGTCCACACAACCGCGCGGGCCTTGGCATTGCCGAAGGGTGCGCATTCATGCTTGATCGCAACCCGCTGGATGCCGCCTGAAAGGTCAACCTTCCAGTTGGTCGCAGGCCCGGCGATCCCGTCAATCACCGCACGCTCTTCGGCGGTAAGATCGCCGTCCCAACCCAGATCCATCAGCATCTGCATGGTGAATTCCGGATAGCCATCCTTGATTTCGGAACCCGCCGAATAGACGCCCTCTGCCAGCAGGTTTTCGCCTTCCCGTTCCACACCAAAGCGGGCGCGGAAGGTCAAACCACCTTTGGATACCGGCATCGACATATCGTAAAGGTTGGCGGTGCCGGGGTGCTTCATCTCTGGTGTGCCCCAGCAAGGCCATGGCAGTCCGTAGAATTCACCGTCAGCGGGGCCACCATTGGCCCGCAGGGTGGTTTTGTCGAATGTATGCTGATTAGCCATATGCAGTTTCAGCCGCTCTGGCGATTGGCCGGTGTAGCCAACCGTCCACATGCCGCGGTTAAACTCACGCGTGATGTCCTCGACCACCGGTTCACCGTCGACAACTTCGATGTTGCGCAGCAAACGATCGGCAAAGCCGAACTTTCCGGCAAGTTTGGCAATGATGGTCTGGTCCGGCAGACTTTCGAATACCGGCGCCACCACACGGTCGCGCCATTGAAGCGAGCGGTTGGAGGCCGTGACCGAACCCGAGGTTTCGAACTGCGTGGATGCGGGCAACAGATAAACGCCGTCCGTGCGATCATGCATGACCGCCGAAACCGTTGGATAGGGGTCAATCACGACCAGCATGTCCAACTTCTCCATCGCGGTTTTCATTTCCGCGCCGCGCGTCTGCGAATTGGGCGCATGGCCCCAAAGCACCATGGCACGAACATTGTCGTTCTGGTCCATGTTGGCCTTGTCTTCCAAAACCCCGTCAATCCAGCGGCTGACCGGAATACCATTGGTATTCATCAAGCTGATATCATTGCCGTCCGCGTCCTTGGCGACATTGCCGTCCGCGTCCTTGAGCATCGAGAACTGACCCTTGAGCCAGTCAAGATCCTCTTCCCAGACCCGGCTCCAATGCGCCCAGGATCCCGGCGCAAGCCCGTAATAGCCCGGCAGGTCATGGCTGAGTACGCCCAGATCGGTGGCGCCTTGTACGTTGTCATGGCCGCGGAAAATGTTGGTGCCGCCACCGGCGGTACCCATATTGCCAAGCGCAAGTTGCAGCACGCAATAGGCGCGGGTGTTGTTGTTGCCGTTGGTGTGTTGGGTGCCACCCATGCACCAGATCACAGTGCCGGGGCGATTATTGGCAAGGGTGCGCGCCACCCGCTCCAACTGGCTGCCCGGTACGCCAGTAACCCGCTCGGTTTCTTCTGGCGTCCACTTCTTCACTTCGGCCCGGATCTGATCCATGCCCCAAACGCGGGTGCGGATGAATTCCTTATCCTCCCAGCCATTTTCAAAGATATGCCACAAAAGACCCCAGACCAACGCCACGTCAGAGCCGGGCCGCAGCCGTACATATTCGTCGGCATGGGCCGCAGTACGGGTAAAGCGCGGGTCACAGACGATCAGCGGTGCGTTGTTTTCTTCCTTGGCTTTCAGCAGATGCAAAAGCGAAACGGGATGCGCCTCGGCCGGATTGCCGCCAATGATGAAGATCGCCTTGGATTTGTGGATGTCATTGTAGCTGTTGGTCATGGCGCCGTAGCCCCATGTATTTGCCACACCTGCCACAGTCGTCGAATGGCAGATCCGTGCCTGGTGGTCGACGTTGTTCGACCCCCAATAGGCTGCGAACTTGCGGAACAGATAGGCCTGTTCGTTGGAATGCTTGGCAGAGCCGAGCCAATAGACGCTGTCAGGCCCGCTTTCATCGCGGATCGCCAGCATCTTGTCGCCAATCTCGTTTATGGCGTCATCCCAGCTCATGCGCTTCCAGACGCCGCCCTCTTTCTTCATCGGGTATTTCAGCCGGCGCTCGCCGTGGGCGTGTTCGCGCACCGCCGCGCCTTTGGCGCAATGGGCACCAAGATTGAAAGGGCTGTCATATCCCGGCTCTTGGCCAACCCAGACACCGTTATCGACTTCGGCCAAAACCGTGCAGCCAACCGAACAATGGGTACAGATTGATTTAATCGTCTCAACCGCGCTGTTTGCCGCCGTTTGGGCCGACGCGCGCGTAACCGTGCCGCCCGTGACACCAAGTGCGGCCAAACCACCGATCGCAAGGCCTGAGCCGCGCAAGAAGGCGCGCCGATCAACAGATGTGGCACCCTTTGGGGCAGTGAAGGTAGAGGCTTGCGAACTACGTGCCGCACCGCTGGTCTTTTTCCTCAGCATTGTCGTCTCCCTTGCTGGACCGGACTCATCCGCCGGTGGGCTGGGTTGTACATTGCCGGACCGTCACGAATTATCGCGGTCAAGCATTTGCGAATGGTCTAGAAACGGGCGCTATCGAAATAGGCGCGGGTATGGGCGGTATCTTGAAGGCCGGATCCCTTGGTGGCGGTTTCAACGGCCTCTGCCTCGGTTCCGGTCAGCGCCACGGCGGCCACGGCCGCGGGCGCAGATGCGGATGCCAGTTTCAGAAAGTCGCGGCGACTGTTCGTTGCCTTGTCGGTTGCCTTGCTCATCGGATTACCTCCTCTTTGGTTTCGTTTTGACGGGGCATGCCCGCCGGTATTCTTTGGGGCCATTCAAGGCCGCAGTCTTGAACCCATCGTCACGCACCGCTCAGCCGGAATGCCTCGCGCTCAATCTCCATGAAATGCCGGCCAACCGCCCCCACCGGCGCGTAAAACACCGAACCCTTCGCCCCCTCAAGATCGGTGAAAAAGTGCAAAGCCCAGGGCGCCAGGTGCCGGTTGAAAAACTCTTGCTGTTTGGCCAATGCAGCGGGGTCGCCAAAACGCCCGCCGATCAGACCTGCCATCATCTCCAGCAGGCTGGCGATATTGTCTTCGGGCTCGAAAACATTTTTGGCGCGGCTGATGCTTAAACCGGCCATGTCTCGACGCAAAAGCGCCAGTGGCTTTTCGTTCAGAAACCCGGTCATGTAATAGCTGGCATAGGGCAGTAATTCGCCCCGGCCAAGACCGATGAAAAGGTTGTTGAACTCGCGCTCGATCGAGTCCGGGCCCGACCGGTTGGCCAGCTTTGCAAGGGCGGCAATCGAGCGGCCCAGCGGCGTGTCGTCCCCTGTCAAGGATGCCGTGCGCGCCAACAGATCCTTATCCGCAGGTGCTGCAAGCAGCGCAGACAAGAAGCCGTACAGATCCGCGCGCAGCTGGTCTTCTTCCGCGATCTTCGCAGGTTTTGTGGCAGCAGCTTGGGTCATCGCAGCTCCCCTCCCGCATTCTCGGCGAACACAAAGCGCATATGGCGACGGGGCATTGCAAGCTGGTCTTGTTCGTCCGCTTCGCTCACCGGTGCCTCAGTTTCGTCAGGCTCGGCCCCAATTTCGGCCTGCATGGCCACCGGCTCATCTTCAACAGGGTCGTCAGAAATTGCCTGCAAGACCTCGTCGCCGGGCAGCTCTGCGGTCAAATCTATGGGGTTTGCACGCATCTCTGCCTCGCGCGCCATAGCCTGAACGTGGTGAAGCATGCCTTTGCCGATCTGATAAGTGGTTTTCATATTCGGCATGACCGTGGCCGCATCGGTGAAGTCGTCATCATGATCAAGCAACCCATCAAGATTGGCCAAAACCGGGTTTGACCGCCACAGGACCCGCAAGGCGCGGCTGCGCAACCGTTCAGGCACTTCGGACCGCATGAAGGCGGCGAAATCATCGCCCATGGCCATTTCCTCGGGTTCTTTAAGCCCAAGTTCCAAAAGAATCTCTGTATCGGTTTGTTCCGCCTGTGCGGCCTCTATCGCTTGTTTTGCTTTTGCCGCTTCCACGGCCTCACGTGTCGCAATTTCGGCGGCTGTCTCGGCCTCCACCGCCGCCCGGCGGCGCGACCAAAAGTTTGTGGGGGTCCGGGCTTCGGCCATCAAGCGTTCCCCGCATTGGCCGCGCGCGGGGCACGGTAGACGTCAGACGCCTGGCGGACACGCGCATCGCCGCGACCGTCTTCGACCTGATCAATGCGCATCCGGTCCCGCTTGCGCTTGATAAACGGCTCTTCCACATGATGTGCAGCAACGAAATCCCGGATCCAAGCGATCAGCCCGTCAGGCATCGGGACCAGCTCGACCAAACCATCACCGCTATCCATGTAATCTTGCCCCTCATAGGCAGATGCAGTGACCAGCACCGGCTCATAGGGCATGTCAGATGCCGGTTGGGCGCTATCGCGCAGCACCACAACAATACCAGGGCGCTTGGCAGCCAGCGTTACCTGATACGCTTCGGTATCTGTTGAAAACAGCTCCAGCTCCAACGTCGCTGCGTGATATTCCACCGCATCGCCATCACGGCGCAATTCGCGCCAGTGCGCAAAACCCGCCCCCGGCAATACGGCAACCACTTGCCATGCCCATTCCGCCCAGCGCGTCACCCCTGGCGTTTTGCGGACAACAATGCCCAATGGTAAAGATGCGCGAACAAGCGCCATGTCTTTCCTTATTCCTCCCCAACAGACCATTTCTTCGACGGCCCGTTAACGTAAGACTGCGCCGCGCCGCGACTCTGGCCTAATGTTTTTTTCCGAATCAGTGAAATTCACAGGTCTTGCGGGCCCGGGCGGACAATTTGTCTACTTCGCGGATGGTGGCCGGATATGAGAATAGACGAACTGTCCCAACGATCATTTCGAAGTATTTTGGTCAAGTTTATTTACCGCCTAAATCCCCGAATCAGCGCGCACCATCTGATTCGCGCTTTACCTGGCCGTCTCTTTCATGCGTAGCTTCGGTGCGCTCAGGGCTCTGAAATACAAGAGCCGTGCCGTTGCGTCGGGGGAGTATGATGGCCAAGCACTTGATTTTATGCGATTGTCTGGGAAGCCAAAGCCTTGACCCGGCCAAATTATCGCGCGCCACGGGCCTTAAATGCTCGCGCCTTCACACCGCCCTATGCACGCATGAGGTCGAAGCCGCATCGGCAGCCATTTTGGCGGGCGACGCGATCATCGCTTGCAAGCAAGAACAAGCGCGTTTCGAAGAAATCGCCGCCGATCTGAACGCCGCCAACCCGACCTTTGTTGATGTCCGCGACCGCGCCGGTTGGAGCGACGATGAACTGGCAACACCCAAAATGGCGGCATTGATCGCCGAGGCATTGCTTGAACAACCCGGCATCAAGACGCTTGATGTCGCGTCTGAAGGGCTGTGCCTGATCATCGGCACTTCAGCGGTAGCCTTACCTGCCGCTGAGCAATTGGCAGATGTATTGACGGTGACGGCGTTGCTGACCGATGCAGGTGATCTGCCCTTGTCGCGTAAGTTTGAGGTTATTCGCGGCACAAACATGCGCGCCACCGGAACCTTGGGCAACTTTCGCATTCAGCTTGGCGCGCTTGAACAGCTTGATCCGGGCGGGCGTGGAGATCTGGCCATGACCCCCCCGCGCGACGGGGCAGAAACGCGCTGTGATGTCATCCTTGATCTGACCGGTGGTACACCGCTTTTCCCCGCCCCCAAGAAACGCGATGGCTATCTGCGCGCTGATCCGCGCAACCCCGCCGCCGTGGCCGCAGCGGCCTTTGAAGCGGCCCAGCATATCGGAACCTTTGAAAAGCCATTCTACATTGCGCTAGAGGATCATCTTTGCGCCCATTCCCGCGCGGGCCAGACCGGCTGCACCCGCTGCCTTGATGTCTGCCCGACCGGGGCGATCACCCCCAACGGCGACCATGTCTCGATTGATCCGATGATCTGCGCGGGATGCGGTGCATGTTCGGCCCTGTGCCCCTCGGGCGCGATTAGCTATGACGCCCCTTCGGTATCGCACCTGCTTCGGCGCATTCAGACACTCGCCGAAACCTTTCTGACGGCAGGTGGCGTAAACCCGCGCCTGTTGATCCATGATGCCAAGCACGGCTCCGAAATGATCAGCCTTGCGGCCCGCTTCGGGCGCGGATTGCCTGCGGATGTGGTGCCCTTGGGGGTCGAGGCGCTTGCAGGTGTCGGCCATGCCGAAATGCTGGCGGCGCTGGCCACGGGCTTTTGCAGCGTCGATATTCTGCTGACCCCGGAATCTGAACGCGAGGTGCTTGAACGCGAATGCGCGCTGGCCATGGCCATGGGTGGAAACGACAGGCTGCGATTGCTGGATATCGCGGACCCCGATGTCTTATCGGGCACCCTTTACGCCGATCAGCCGTCACCGCTTGCGGTCTCGGCGATCTTGCCAATGGGCAGTCGCCGTCAGATCGCGCGTCTGGCCGGCAAGGCGCTGAATGCCAATGCCACCGAACCTTTGCCGCTTCCCGAAGGTGCGCCCTACGGCGCCGTTTTGGTTGATACCGAGGCTTGCACCTTGTGTCTGTCTTGCGCCTCGCTTTGTCCGTCCGGCGCGATCATCGAAAACCCCGACAAGCCGCAACTGCGGTTTCAGGAAGACGCCTGCCTGCAATGCGGAATTTGCGCAACAGTCTGCCCCGAAAACGCGATCAGGCTTGTGCCGCGCTTTGATCCAAGTGATGCGGCCTATGACCAACAGATCCTGAACGAGGAAGAGCCATTTTGCTGCATCGAATGCAGCAAGCCGTTCGGGGTGAAATCGACGGTCGAAAAGATCATGGAAAAGCTGGCCGGCAAACATTCAATGTTCATCGAAGGCGGCGCTGGCCGTCTTATCCAGATGTGCGATGATTGCCGCATTCAGACCCAATATCACAGCACCAACAGCCCGATGGCTTCCGCGGAACGCCCGCGCGTCCGCACCACCGATGATTACCTTAGCAAACGCAAGGATCATTGACGGGCAACCAGCCAATCCGGCACCGGCCGGTCAACCGCAACTCCAGATACGCAGAGGTTCCAATGGATGACGACTTCAATATGTCGATGCGCAAATTTCTCAAACAAGTGGGCGTGACGTCCCAACAGGCGATTGAGGCCGCGATGCGGGAAGCCGGGCCAGATGCCAAAGGGAAAACATTCGCGGCGAGAATGGAGTTGAAGATCGACGGGATTGATATGTGCCACGTCGTCGTAGGCAACATCGCTGGGCCGTCGGAATGAGCGTGACGCGGGATGAAGTTCTGACCGCATTGCGCGGCGTGACCGACCCTATGAGCGGGCAAGACATCGTCACTGCGGGTCTTGTGCGTGCCTTGACGATCGACAATGGCAGCGTCCGCTTCGTGATGGAAATTGATCCGGCGCGCGCCACCAAAATGGAAACCGCGCGCGCGGAAGCTGAAGCCGTGTTGAAGGCCCATGCCGGTGTGCAATCGGTATCCATCGTCATGACTGCCCACGCCGCCGCAAGCGCGCCGCCCGACCTCAAGATGAAATCGGCAAAACCGCAAGGGCCCGAAAAAATCGCCGGGGTTGACCGGATTTTGGCGATAGCCTCCGGCAAGGGTGGGGTTGGCAAATCAACCGTTGCGGCCAATCTTGCCACCGCACTTGCCGCCGAAGGGCGGCGCGTCGGCCTTTTGGATGCCGACGTCTACGGGCCTTCCCAGCCGCGAATGCTGGGTATCTCGGGCAGACCGGCCTCTCCCGATGGCAAGACCATTCTGCCGCTGCGCAATCACGGCGTCACGCTCATGTCGCTGGGTCTGATGACGCAAGAGGATGAGGCAGTTGTCTGGCGCGGTCCCATGCTTATGGGCGCGCTGCAGCAGATGTTGTTTCAGGTGCAATGGGGCGCGCTTGACGTCTTGATCGTCGATCTGCCGCCGGGCACTGGTGATGTGCAAATGTCATTGACGCAAAAGGCGGCCGTAGACGGCGTCATCATCGTATCAACCCCGCAAGACATCGCCCTTCTGGATGCGCGCAAGGGTATCGACATGTTCAACAAGATGGGCACGCCGATCATTGGCATGATTGAAAACATGGCTGTGCATGTCTGCTCCAAATGCGGGAATGAAGAACATATCTTTGGCCATGGTGGCGTTCGCATCGAGGCAGAGAAACTTGGCGTTCCTCTTCTGGCAGAGATCCCGCTTCATCTGGATATCCGTACCAGCTCGGATGGCGGGGCGCCTGTTGTCGTGTCGAAAAGCGCTTCGCCGCAAGCACAAGCCTTTCGCAAGCTGGCGCAACATTTGATAAAGGTCGGGCAGGCATGACGGCAATCCCTTCTTTTCCGCCCATGATGAAAGGGTTTGCTGCTGGCCCCGCCAATCCGTTCAAGATCGCCGTTGATCAGGCCCGGCGCGGGGTGGATTCCGGACTTCTGACCTGGTCAATCCTGCCCGAGCGGCTACGCGCGGCACTGGTGCTGGCGCCAGAAACCCCGCTTGAAAAAGCGATGGCGGGGTTTTGCACCTGTGCTGTCGGGTTTCAAAACGCCCTTGGTGCGCTTGCCCCGCCGGAAACGGCTTTGCATCTGGAATGGTCCGGCGGCATTCGCCTGAATGGCGGATATTGCGGCGGACTTCACATCGCCGCCAGCACCGACCAACCCGATGTCGTCCCGGATTGGCTTGTCGTCGGCGTTGACCTTACGCTGACCCAAGCCGCAGATCTGGAGCCCGGCGATACACCCGATCGGACCGCGCTTGATCAAGAAGGCTGCGGTGACATCGTCGCGCTTGAATTGCTAGAGGCATGGTCACGCCACACGCTTGTCTGGCTGAACGATCTTGACGAACCCGGCGGTCGCGCCCGACTGCACCGAGAATGGAGCAGCCTTGCCTGGAAACTTGGCGAAGTAGTCAACCAGCCGGTTGGCCTGTCGCGGGCTGACGGAGTGTTCATGGGCGTTGACGAGAATTTCGGAATGATCCTGAAATCAGCAAATGGCGAAACGCGGC
>JBATTI010000346.1:0-3592 GCA_049670445.1 Albidovulum sp.
GCAGACCGCGGAAATGTCTTGATCGAACCTTTTCGACAATTTGTAGCAGGCCAGCCCTTCGACCGCGTCGGGGATGGTCACGGCCTCCACAAACTCGCCGGGCTGGCGGTCTTGCTTGCGGTAATCAAGAAAGAAATCCTCCAGCGCCATGTCGCGCCGCGCATCCCCGCAGCGCAGGTGCAAACGCGCGCCCATGGCGATCAGCGCAGGCGGCGCGTCACCAATGGGGGAGCCATTGGCGATATTGCCGCCAATCGTCGCCGCCCCGCGTATTTGTTCAGAGGCAAAGCGGCGCAGAAGTTCGGCGAAGGCCGGATGACGGCCAGCAACGGCCTTGCGCAGCGCGGCAATCGTCACACCCGCGCCGATCCGCAAGCCGCCCGGCACCTCCTCAATCCGCTGCAAGTCTTTGCAAGCATGTAAGAAAGCCACATCGGGCAGGGCGCGCAATTCCTTGGTTACCCAAAGCCCCACATCGGTGGCCCCCGCAACCACTGTGCCCTTAGGATGGGCCAGATACCATGCGGCCAGCGCATCGGATGAGGCTGGCGCATAGGGTGCGTCCCCCGGCGCGGGCATAGGCGCATCGATCACCCAATCGGGCACCGGTGCCAAGGCCGCCGCTTCCGCCGCGCGGATGATCGGCGCATAGCCGGTGCAGCGGCAAAGGTTGCCCGCCAGTTGATCATCATGATCATTCGCGCCATTCTTATGCGCCACCGCCATGGAGACGATGAACCCCGGCGTGCAAAACCCGCATTGGCTGCCGTGCTTTTCGACCATGGCAGCCTGCACCGGATGCATCTCACCCTTGGGGCCGCTTAACCCTTCGACGGTGCGTATGGCCTTGCCGTGCAGTTGCGGCAGGAACAAGAGGCAGGCATTCAGCGCCCGGCAGCCCTGATCATCGCTGACCATAACGCTACAGGCGCCGCAATCGCCTTCATTGCAGCCTTCCTTGGTGCCTTTCAGCCCGCGCTCTTCGCGCAGCCAGTCCAGCAAGCTGCGGGTCGGGTCTTCGCCCGATATCCGCACCGACGTTCCGTTCAACAGAAACGCGATTTCGCTCATGCGTTTGGTCCGCCGCCTTCTCCCCGTCTGAGTAGTCGCGCCCCTGCCCGATGCGGCGTAAAGCAGGTAGCGCCCTCATTCCCTGATTACATCAAGCGCCGAAGTGCAGATCTAAGCAAGAAGAACTTTCGCGCAAAACCATTAAGCACTTTCGGCTTTTTCCGAAAGATCACCCTTTTTATGAACGGATTGCGTGACCCGCAGAAAATACGAGGCTAGAGTTGATCAAGGTTGCACGCCACGCGGCAAAACTCCGCAGTACCCCGAAAGCCGAGCATGAGTATTTACGTTTCAACATGTATCTTGATCGGGCTGGCCGCCTATCTGGGGCATTTCGTTGTGGCGCGAATGGCGCGGGCCAAGGCGCTTGGGCTGGCGGATCGGTTAAAGAATGTGCCTTGCGGTACGGATATGTCGGCAAGCTTGCCGCCGATGGTGCGCGAATTTGCCATGCGTTCGGGGGCGGTGCAAGGGCTGGGGATGCGCGTCGCGGTCCTGACCCAGATAGGACAGTTTCGCAAAGCGCGCGGCACCCGGTTGATGGCGTTTTCTGCCCGCCAGATCATCGGCTTGGGCGCGCCGGGGTTCTTGTGGCAAGCGCGCATGCGGTCCGGCCTTTTGGTGATCCGGGTGACAGATGCGCTGGTGGCGGGCGCGGGATTGCTTGAGGTGCGGGCCTTCGGATCCTGGCGTTTGGCGCAGTCAACAGACCGCGAAACCACCTTGGCCGAAGCTTTCCGTTATCTGGCAGAATTGCCATGGGCGCCGGATGCGATCCTGGGCAATCCGCAACTGATGTGGCAAATGACCGGGCGCCATGAGGTTGAGGTTCATCTTGATACCAAACAGGGCCGCGCGACGGTGCAATTCACCTTTGACGATGCAGGTGACATCGTAGAAATGCGGGCCGAGGGTCGCCCCGCCCAAGATGCAAAGGGGCAACCCACGCATTATCCGTGGCGCGGGCGGTTTTCCGAATATACCCAAATCGGGCCACGCCGTTTGCCGCAATTTGCCGAGGTCGGCTATGTTTACCCCTCAGGCTATGAGGCGTATTTTCGCTGCCAGATCACCGGCTATGAAGTGACAGGGTGATTCTTTTGCCCATCCGCGCGGCGCGATGGCCGCATCTGCCTTGCGACCCCTTTCGCAGCCGCGTTCAGTTCGGCTAGGTTTGGCGCATGACCCAGCCCCGATTCATCCACCTGCGCACCCATACCGAATATTCGCTTCTTGAAGGAGCGGTGCCGGTCAAAAAGCTGATTGGCCTTTGCCAAAAGGCCAAGATGCCTGCCGTGGCAGTGACCGACAGCAATAATATGTTCGCAGCCCTCGAATTTTCGGTGCTGGCCAAGGCGGCAGGGCTGCAACCGATCGTGGGGTGTCAGATATCGCTGACCTATGATCCCGCCCAGCCGGGCGAGCGCGCCCGCCCGCCTGCATCTGTGGTTTTGCTTGCCCAAAATGAGGCGGGCTATATGAACCTCATGAAGCTCAATTCTTGCCTTTATCTTGATGCGGGCGGTGAACTTCCTCAGGTCACAATCGACGAACTTGTCCAATATTCTGAGGGCATTATCTGCCTTTCCGGCGGCCCCGAAGGCCCGGTCGGCAAGCTGTTGCAAGCGGGGCAGACCCCCAAGGCGGAAGCCCTGATGCGGCAATTGGCCGAGGCCTATCCCAACCGGCTTTACGTTGAGCTTCAGCGCCATCCCGGCGAAGCTGGCCGCCCGACCGAGGCCGAGCGCGCAACCGAGCGTGGCCATATCGAGATGGCCTATGCAATGTCCTTGCCGCTGGTGGCAACCAATGACGTCTATTTCCCCAAACCCGCGATGTATGAGGCGCATGATGCGCTGATCTGCATCGCCGAGGGGGCTTACGTCGATCAACAGGGCCCGCGCCGCCGCCTGACGCCGCAGCATTACTTCAAATCCGAAGCCGAGATGGCGACACTTTTCGCCGATCTGCCCGAGGCTTTGGAAAACACCGTTGAAATCGCCCGGCGCTGTGCATTCGCAGTCTATAAACGCGCGCCGATCTTGCCTAAATTCGCGGATGATGAGGTGGAAGAGCTGCGCCGCGAGGCGCGCGAAGGCCTCAAGGCGCGGCTTGCCATCATTCCACATGCGGTTTCGGTCGAGGACTATGAAGCGCGGCTGGAATTTGAGCTGGGCATCATCGAACAGATGGGCTTTCCCGGCTATTTCCTGATCGTGGCTGATTTCATCAAATGGGCCAAGGATCAGCATATCCCGGTGGGGCCGGGGCGGGGGTCTGGTGCGGGGTCCCTTGTGGCTTATGCGCTGACCATCACCGATCTTGATCCGCTGCGCTATAACTTGCTGTTTGAACGGTTCCTTAACCCTGAACGGGTGTCGATGCCCGACTTCGACATCGACTTCTGCATGGATCGCCGCGAAGAGGTCATCCAATACGTTCAGCAAAAATATGGCCGCGACAAGGTCGGCCAGATCATCACATTTGGTGCTTTGCTGTCCAAAGCCGCGATCCGCGATAT
>JBATTI010000347.1:0-8079 GCA_049670445.1 Albidovulum sp.
CCGTAAGCTGGTTGATCCCCTGCCACCGCGCCTTGCGCAAATCCGGGGGGCTGGGTGGCTATCACTGGGGGCTGCCGGTCAAACGCGCCATGCTGGCTTGGGAAGCCGCGCGCAAGGATAGCGTTGCCTTGCAAAGGGCATGAATTGGCGCGTGAAGATTTGCGCGAAAAACCGCTGATCATCCCCAATCTGTGGTTCGTTATTGCCTAACAGATGCGTTACACAGAGGTTAACGAAGCACTCAGCAACGCGGAGCATATCTGATGCGTCTCAAGTCCTTACTAGTCGCCGCTACGGCGGGAACTGTCTTACTGGCCGGCTGTACGCCGCCGCAAACCTACAATCCCAATGACCCGAACCAACGCACCCGCAGCGGTGCTGCAATCGGCGCAGGTGCGGGCGCATTGCTTGGCGTTTTGACCGGCAAAGGCGGCAAAGATAAGCTTGACCGCGCGGTTGTCGGCGGCGTTATCGGCGCGGGTGCCGGTGCGATTGTCGGCAATATCCTTGATAAGCAGGCTGCCGAACTTCAGCGTGACATCACGACCGACGGCGTGCGCATCATCAATCAAGGTGACCGCCTTATCGTATCGCTGCCTGAAGGCATTTTGTTCCCCGTCGACAGCGCCTCGGTCAACCCCGGCATCATGGGGGATCTCAACACCGTCGCCGCCAGCCTGAACCGCTATCCCAACAGCAGTGTCGAAGTGGTCGGCCACACCGACAACACCGGATCGGCCGCCTACAATCAGGATCTGTCGCAGCGCCGCGCCTCTGCCGTGTCTGGCATCTTGCAGCAAAACGGCGTCAGTGGCGCCCGCATCGTGCCTTACGGTCGCGGTGAAAGCCAACCGGTTGCGTCGAACCTGACGCCCGAGGGGCGCGCGCAAAACCGCCGGGTAGAAATCATCATCATCCCGAACGGCTGATCTGCCCCCCTTCGCGATCAAGGCCGGGCAGCGTTGCCCGGCCTTTTTCATTGTCATCGTCCTTACGCGGTCATATATTTTGACCAATCCGGAGGTGTGCATGCCCTTTCAGAGAATCGAAGCCGGCAAGCTTTCGCAATCGGTCGTCCGCCAGATCGAGCGGCTGATCTTGCAAGGCATCTTGCGCCCCGGCGAACGCCTGCCCTCTGAACGCGAAATGGCCGACCGTATGGGCGTCTCGCGGCCATCCGTCCGCGAGGCCGTGGCCGAGCTTGAGGCAGCAGGTCTTCTTGTCACCCGCGCAGGCTCCGGCATCTATGTGGCAGAGGTGCTTGGTTCGGCCTTCTCGCCCGCCCTTATCCGGCTGTTTGCCACCCATGACGATGCCGTGAATGACTATGTCTCTTTCCGCCGCGATCTGGAGGGGCTGGCCGCCGAACGTGCCGCAAAGCTTGGGTCCGACACTGACCTGAAGGTCGTCGATACGATCTTTACCAAGATGGAGGCTGCGCATTCCAAGCGCGACCCAAGTGATGAGGCGCGTCTGGACGCCGACTTCCACATGGCGATCATGGAGGCCAGCCATAACGTTATCTTGCTGCATATGATGCGGTCGATGTTTGATCTGTTGCGCGAAGGGGTTTTTTACAACCGCCAGACCGTCTTCAAACAGCGCCAGACCCGTGAAGCGCTTTTGGATCAGCACCGGCAGATCAACACAGCCCTTCAGGCCCGCGACCCCGCCGCTGCCCGCGCGGCCGCCGAGGCGCATATGGATTTTGTCCGCACATCCTTTGTCGATCAACGCCGCGCCGATAAGAATGAGAGCATCGCAAAAATGCGCATCGCCCAACAAGCCGAGCGCAGCTAGATCAGCCCGCGGGGTTTCGTGGCAGTGACACAAGCCTGTGTATGGCCTGGGTGATATTCGTCAGCGCCTCGACCGACGCATTCGCGCGCGCCAGAACCCGCAAACCCACATATTGAGAAAGCAGTAGCCAGGCCGTCTCGGCGCGTTCCTTGGGGCCTGCATCCGCATGGGCCGCTGATTGGGATAACGCAACCTCGAAAGCTGCCTGCATTTTCCCCAGTTGCAGATGTACCAGACCGGCGATTTCGGTATCAACAGCGGCCTGACCGGCGGCGGCAGAGCATAGCAGGCACCCCCTGCGGTCACCATTGCGAACCGCGTCAACCACAGTGGCGAAAAGCCGGTCGATACGCTCTTGCCCATCCAGTGGACCGGTTGTCAAAAGATCGACCGCGGGGCCCACCGCCTCAATCTCATATCGGTTCAGGGATTTGATAAACAAGGATTTTTTGTCACTAAACGCCTTGTAAAAACTGCCGCGTGTAAGGCCCATACCCCGAAGCAGCGCCGGCAAGGATGCGGCGTCATAGCCCTGTTCCCAAAACACATTCATGGCATCGCTCAGGGCATCATCAATTTCAAATTCTCGCGGGCGCGCCATATCACTCATCCTTATTACCCTGCGGCCATTCTAGTTATGGAACGATCGTTCCACAACTCACAGAAAGTTGTTTTGTACCGAATGGTTCCTAACTCTATGACTTGGCCATCGAACCGAGCGACTCACCAACCTCATCAACCAAGGACAAGCCAATGAAATCCATGTTTTCAACCGCCGTCGCGGCAACATTCCTCGCATTCTGCGCCATCACCCCCGGCATCGCCGCCGCCGAAACCACGGCCGCGACAGGCTCATTTGCCGGCGCGAATGATCACGTCACAACCGGCGGCGTATCCGTCATCAAGACCGCAAATGGCGGCGCAGTCGTGATCCTTGACAGCGACTTCAGTCTTGATGGCGCACCAGATCCAAGCGTTGGCCTTGGCAAAGACGGCAAGTATGTCACTGCCGCAGATCTTGGCGATCTGAACCAAAACACCGGCCTTCAGGTTTTCGTCGTGCCCGCAGGCGTCAACGTCGACGATTTCAACGAAGTCTACATCTGGTGTGACGAATTCAGCGTGTCATTGGGCGTCGCCGCCCTTCGCTAAAGTGCTGCGCGGGAAACCAGCATCCCGCAATGCAAATGCCAAAAAAACGCCCGGAGCCTGAGGCACCGGGCGTTTTTGAATGTTCAGCACGTCTTCGCTTTAATGCAGCTTGGCCTCAACCTCACCGATTGCCGCGTCAATCAGCTTGCCACGCTCTGCCGATGACATTTGCTTGGCAACGATATCGCCCGCCGCCGCCACAGCCGTTGTGATCGCACTGTTGCGCACTTCGCGCACTGCTTCGGCCTCTGCCGATGCGATCTGGTCTTCGGCCGATTGCAAACGCCGCGCAATTGTGGCTTTCAGATCAACCTTGGCCTGCTCTGCGGCCGCTTCCGCCTCACGCTTGGCATTCGCGACGATCAGATCAGCCTGTTCTTGAACCTCAAGGTGCTTTTGGTTGTAAGAAGCAAGCAAATCGCGCGCCTCTTGATGCAAGGCGCGTGCCTCATCAAGATCGGCTTTGATACCGGCTGCGCGCTTGTCCAAAAGCCCGCCCAGAAGGGCCGGAACCTTGAAATAGACCAACACCGCGATGAACAGCAAGAAGGCCAGCATCACCACAAAGTCGGTGCTGCGCAGCGTGAAATAGCCCTCGGACGCCGCCAATGTCGGCGAGCCGATCAATATGAGGAATAGCGAAAGCCGTTTCATCATCTTAACCTTTCATCCGCGCAGCAACCGCTGCGGCCACCGCTTTTGCATCCACCGTTCCGCCAAGCTTGGCGACCAGTGCGGCTGCCGTATCCTTGGAGACTTGGGTGATGCTTGCCACCGCCCCTGCCCGGATCTCATCAATCCGCGCGGTTGATTCAGCGGTACGTGCCGCAATCTCGGCATCGGCCTTTGCAGTTGCCGCATCCAGATCGACCTGAATATCGGCCCGCGCAGCCGCCACGATTTCTGCGGCTTGATTGCGCGCATCAATCAATGCCTGATTATAGGCTTTCTCGGCCTCAAGCGCTTTGGCTTTCATTGCCTCAGCCGCATCAAGATCACCGGTTATCCGCCCCTGACGGTCATCCAAAATCCCGCCGATGCGCGGCAAAGCCACGCGCGACAGAACGAAATAGATAACCAAAAGCGCCACGGCGAGCCAGAAAATCTGGTTCGAGAAGGTCGTGAAATCAAGCTGCGGCATGCCTGCGGATTGCGCAGCATGGCCCGCAGTTTCAGTGGCATGACCGGCGGCTGCTTCTGAAGCAGCGCCCAGCGTTTCTGTAGTGTTCGACATCTTGTTCCCCTCAGAACCCTGATCACGTCGCGGACGGGTGTTTCGCACCCATCCGCGTCAAGGATAGCCCGGTTGGGATCAGACGGCGAACATAAGCAGAAGGGCTACGAGGAACGAGAAGATCCCCAGCGCTTCGGCGAATGCGATGCCGATGAACAGCGTCGCGGTCTGGCTTGCAGCAGCCGAAGGGTTGCGCAATGCGCCCGACAAGAAGCTGCCAGCAACATTACCCACACCGACAGCCGCTCCACCCATGCCCATACAGGCAAGGCCGGCGCCGATGAATTTCCCCATTTGTACGATATCGCCTTCCATGTTCGTCACTCCTTACGGTTGGAATTGGCTTAGATTGATAACCCCGGCTTAGTGGCCCGGATGCAAGGCATCCTTGAGATACACACAAGTCAGGATGGTGAAGACATAGGCCTGGATAAAGGACACCAGAATTTCGAGCCCATACATCGCCGTGATGGCGAGGATTGAAAGCGGCGTTACCACAACGCCGATACCCGACATCAAGATCAACGGCGCGAAAGCCGCGAAAACCTTGATAACGGCGTGACCGGCCATCATGTTGCCCGCAAGACGGATCGAATGGCTGACCGGCCGCACGAAATAGGAAATGATCTCAATCAGCGCCAAAGCCGGCCGCAGCGCCAGCGGTGCCGATGAAACCCAAAACAGACCAAGAAACTTGGTGCCGTTCTTGATGAAACCCAGGATGGTCACGAACAAGAACACCATCATCGCCAGTACCGCCGTCACCGCGATATGCGAGGTGGTGGTAAACGCGCCGGGGATCAGACCCAGGAAGTTCGAGAAGACGATGAAGCAAAACAAGGTGAAGACGTAGGGGAAGTATTTCACGGCGTCATGGCCCGCGACATCTTCCACCATCTTGCGCACGAAACCGTAACCAAGCTCGGCCACAGACTGGATGCGGCCGGGGATAACCGAACGGCTTTTGGTGCCGATCACGAAGAACAAGATCACCGCAAGAACCGTCACGATCATCCACAAGGTCACGTTGGTGAAGGTGTACCACTCGATCGCACCATCACCGAACAGGGACTTGACCTTGAACTGATCCATCGGGTGGAACGTCAGACCTTCGCTATGCTCTTCGACCGCCATGTTAGCCCTCTTCGTCACCATCATCCGGCACCCTTGCGGGACCGCCGGTATTGCCCTTCTGGATCTCGGTGGCGGTGCGAAGCATTACCTTCACTCCGGCCGCAAAGCCCAGCAATGTGAACAGCACCAGAAACCACGGCAGGGTTGAGAACAACCGATCAAGCCCGTATCCGATGCCAAAACCGATCCCCAATCCGGACACCAGCTCGGTCACCATCCGCCAGCCTTGACTGGCAGCAGAATAATGTTCGTCCACGACAGGCTCTTTTGCCCCCGCCCGCCGCACCGCTTCGATCCGCTTTTCCAGCGCCTTCAGACGCTCGGGATCGGGTTGATCAGGCATGGACAGGCCCCCATGGACAGTCGGGGGAGGATTAGAGGGGCTGCAGCCCCGAGTCAATCAGGCATTTTCACAGTGAAACGAATATCTAACCAATTGAAATAACTCAGTATTGCAAATCATCTTTACCGAATATTAACGCCTTTCCCCGTGAAAACCGCCCAAGCGCCGCGCGCAAGCCATATTCAACCACCCGGTTGATAATCACTCAGGCCAGCCCAAGCCCCAGCCGCCGCAAGAGCCGCCCGTCAATCAACAACAGCCCCGCGAAAATCGCGGCCATCCCCCAAAAATGCGCGGCCAGAAGCTGTTCTTGCAAGAACATCACCCCAAGGAACACCGCCGAGACCGGCGTGATGAAGGTGATGGTTGAGGTGGTCGTCGCCCCCACCCGTGGCAGCAGCCAGAAAAGCAGGATGAAGGCGGCGGCGGTCAGCACGAAACCGATGAAGAACAATGCAGCCCAGGTTTCGGGCCGGGTGATGACCGGCACCCCTTCGACAACAAGGGCCACCGGCGCGATCACCAAGGTGCCCGCCGCCAGCGACCAGGCGGTGATGGCGGTGGCATCGACACCGCGAAAGCGCCGGAACCAGTTGACCGCAACACCGTAGCAGGCCGGGGCCAGCATGCAAAAGAACAGGCCCGCGAATTCGCCCTTTGCGCCGCCGTCAAGGGCGGGCAGCGCCAGCGCCACGATCCCCGCGAAACCGCAAAGGACGCCCAAAGATTTCCAAAACGTCGCGCGCTCTCCTCCCGGCCAGAAATGCGAGAATATCACCACCATGATCGGCGTCATCGCATTGACAATCCCGGCCTCGCCCGAGGTGATGAACTGTTGCGCCGCCGGAAAGATCGCAAGGGGGGCCGCATATTGCACGACCCCGAAGATCAGCACATCGCGCAGGAACTGCCGCGTCACCCGGACCTTGCGCCTTGTGGCAATGACCCACAGCCAGCAGCCCAATGCGCCAAAACCGACCCGGCCAAGGGCAACCTGCAAAGGCCCCAACTCTCGCAACAGGATCTCGTTGAAAAACATCGAGGCGCCCCAGCCGATGCCCAGCACGAAGATCAAAACCCAGTACCTTGTCAGCATGACCTGCCCCTACCCATCATTTGCGCATCAAGACTGGGTCGGGTGGGCAAAGTCCACCCGAAAGATGCGCCATTCGATCATGATTTGCCGGGGGTCAGATCACGATTGCTGATCGCTGCCGCGCAGCCCTTCACTTTCCGCCAAAAGCCAGTCGCGAAACTGGCGCACCGCCTTGCGGCGGATCACACCTTCGCCAAAGACCAGATAAAATCGGCCCTGCCGGATCCCGACGGACGAACAACGCATCAAACGGCCCGCGTGCAGGTCTGCGTCGACAATATCGGCCGCCCCGAGATAAACGCCATGGCCTGCGACCGCCGCTTCCAGCGCCAGCGCCTCGGCCATATGCCAGGCCCCGACCGGGCTTTTCGCCGGATCAGACCCCGCGGCAGCCAGCCAGCGCGGCCAAAGGTCTTCCCGACGGTCGCGCAGCAAGGGAAACCGCAATAACTCTGCCGGACTTGTGTCCGGGCCAAGGCCCAGATCGGGGGCGGCATAGGGGTAAATTTCCACGTCGCTGAGCAATGTTGCGGGCAGATCGGGAACACCGCTGTTGAAAAATCTGATCGCGAAGTCGGCCTCATATCGGGCAATATCGACCAGCACCTGTGAAACCTCCAACCGAACCTCCACCTCCGGGTATTGCGCGTAAAATCCGGCAAGCCGCGGCATCAGCCATTTGATTGCGAACATCGGCTCACAACTGATGACGATGGCACCGCTTGGTTTTTCCCAAAATGCCTCGGTCGCCTCGGCAATCTGATCGAAGGCGGGCGAGATTTGCGCCAGATATTGCGCCCCCGCCGGGGTAAGCCGCAGCCCGCGCGGCAGGTCTTTGAAAAGCTTGGTGCTAAGCCGCATCTCCAGCCCGCGCACATGGCGGCTTATGGCGGAATGGCTTACGCCAAGCTCTTCGGCCGCGCGCGAAAAGCTTTCATGCCTGCCTGCCGCCTCAAAGGCGCGCAACGCGTTCAGCGGTGGCAGGTTACGTGGCATGGATTTATGTGACTTTTTCGCACATATATTGTCAAGCAATTGTCTTTGCCAACAGCAGGCCCACCCGCCATGCTGAAAAGGTTCAGCACAGAAAGCCACCCCGATGAAAGCCATGAAACCGCGCCTGCGCGACCGATATTTCCTATCAATACAACGGGTTTTCCCCTTACCCATCCGGCCATTGCGCCTTTGGCCAAGACGCGAACCTTATCTGAGCGACCATTTGGCCCAAGACATTGGCATGGACCCGGCCGATCTGGAAAAGCACAGGTTTGTCTGGCCGTCGCACTCTTCGCACCGCGCCGGGGAATAAAGCCAGCGGCC
>JBATTI010000348.1:0-4287 GCA_049670445.1 Albidovulum sp.
CATGGGCATTGGTGGAACTGCGCCCGATCGGTGGGGCGGCGCCATCAAGAATGATCGTGGTGCGCCCGGCGGCGACGCGGGCAAAACCCATCGACAACCCATGCGCCGTCACCGCTTTGCCACCCGCCTGCGCCAAGGCCTGATCCAGCGCGCCCACGGGGCCACGCCCGCCGCCATGGAACCGCGCCAAACCGCCGTCTGCGTGGCGCAAGGCGCGCAGCGACGGACCAACGCGTTCGATGGCTGCCAGATGTTCGGGGCTGGCCTTGCGCCCGGCGTCACTTAACGCGCGCGAGGCCCAGGTCAGCAGGGTGAAAACCTGCAAAAGCTCTTCGGGATTGCGGGTCGGAATGCCGCCTTCATCGTCAATCTCGCGCGCGCATTCGCGGGCAAGGGCGGCGCTGGCGCTGGCAACGTGCCGCTCCATCCCGGTCAGGGCAAGGCCCGCATAGATCAGCCCCGTCAGGGCCTCAAACCGCGGCAGGCCGGGGCTTGCAGCCTTCCAGCGACGCGACAGGAAAATCGTCTGGCGGCCAAGGCTGCGGAAATAGGCATGGGCCTCTTTCTTGTCACGGCCGTTCAGCAGCATGATCGCGTGATTGATCCAGCGGATCAGGCGGCGACCGGTCAGATCGGGCGTCCAGCCGGGGCCGGAGCCATGCGCAAACCGGGTGATCCAATCGAAGGTCCAGTCTTGCGCGCGCGCCCGCGCCGGCACGTCATCGACGGCGGCCAGATCATCCAGCCAGGCAAAGCCATGCAACGCCTCTTCAAAGCGAAAGTCGGGGATGGGGATGTCCCACATCACCTTGCCCGGCGCTTCGATCAAGAAGCCCGCGAACAAGAAGTTGCCAGCCGAAATCTGACGTCCCTTGGCAAAGCTGCCGATTGAACGTGGCTCTGGCTGGCTGACAAAACCGGTCGCCGGGCGCGCAAGCGTACTCAGCCGCGCATGCAGCCTGTTCATCACCCTTACATATGTGCCGGGCCCAAACTCGGTCTCTGCCACGCCGGTCGTTCCTGTTCTTGTTGTCGCCCTTGTGGGCAAATATCCTTCAGGCGCAAACCATACCGGCCTGTTTCGGCGGTGTCACCGCCTGAGTGTAGGGATTAAGCGGTAAGCCGGAAAGCTGCGATAAAAAAGCCGTCCATGCCACCCAAATCGGGCCAGTAATCGGGGCGCAGACGCAAGCCACCTTCGGCAGTGATCCAAGCCGGGTCAATCCCGGGCAGATCAAGGGCGACGGGGTCAATGGCAAGGCCCGCGTGACGTGCAAGGGCGGCGCTTGCTTGCCGCTCGCCCTCATCCGGCAAAAGCGAACAGGTGGCAAAAACCAGCCGCCCGCCGGGCTTCAAAAAGGTAAGCGCACGGTCAAACAGGGCCGATTGCAGGGCGAATATATCCTTGAGGCCGCTCGAATCCTTGACGAAAGGCAAATCAGGATGGCGGCGGATCGTGCCGGTGGCCGAGCATGGCGCGTCCAGCAAGACCGCGTCGAACAGCGCGTCAGGTTGCCAATCCAATGCATCGGCAACGATCATCCGCGCGCCCAGACCGCAGCGCTTAAGGTTTTCGCCGACCCGTTCCATACGCCCTGCCGAGAGATCAAGAGAGGTGACATCGGCCCCGGCGGCGGCCAGTTGCAGGGTCTTGCCGCCCGGTGCTGCACAAAGATCAAGCACGGATTCGCCCGGGGCGACATGCAGGGCGCGGGCTGCAAGGTGGGCTGCGGCATCTTGCACCCACCAGTCGCCCGCGACGACTCCGGGCAACTCAGACACTTGTGCGGGCGTTGCAAGGCGGACAGAGCCGGTGGGCAAGACTTCGGCACCTTGCCCGAGTTGTGCTGCCAGACCCGCCCCATCACCGGATTTCGGGGTGAAATCAAGGGGCGCGCCCTGGGCATGTGCGGCCTCAATCGCCATGGTCGCAGGCTTGCCCCAGGCCGACATCATCCGCCCGCGCAACCAACCCGGCAAGATCTGCGGCGGCGCATTCAAAAAGGCCGCGGGGTCGGTCGCGGTGGCCTTGCGCAAAACCGCATTGACCATTCCGGTGAAACCTTCGGTCTTGCGGCCAGCCGCACGGGTGATCGCCACGGCATCATTGACCACACCATGCGCCGGTGCGCCCTGCCCAAGGATTTCGGCCAGGGCAAGCCTTAGCACAGCGCGCACAAAGGCCGGTGGTTCGCGCCGCAAGAAGGGCTTAAGATGCGCATCTATCGGCCCCAAAAGCCGCAATGTCAGCAGCGCCAACCGCTGGGCGCGGGCACGGTCTGCGGGCGCCAATGCGGCCAAGGCCCCCCGGCCGATCTGATCGGACAGGGGCGCATGATCCGTCGTCACGCCCAAGATAAGCCGGACCGCTGCACTGCGCGCCAGGTTTTCGTCCGCCATGCGATCTGCCTCAATCTGCTTGCCCGGTGATGGCGCTGGCCTATATCAGGGGGAAAGATGACACAAGGAATGCTGATGACGACCCCAGAGGACAAAGCCCTGCCCGAAGCCGCAAAGCGCGCCCTTGCCGAGGCCGAAGCCCGGCGCAAGGCGGCGGATAGGGTCGAATTCGCACCCGAACTTGGGGGCCGCGACGGGCCCGACCCGGTGCGCTATGGCGATTGGGAGAAAAAGGGCCTGGCCGTCGATTTTTGAAGGTCAAGCGGGGTGGATCAAAGCCCCAGCACATCCAGCATATCATATTCGCCGGGCTTTTTGTCTTGCCCCCAAAGGGCGGCACGCAGCGCACCTTTGGCAAAAAGGCTGCGATCGCTGGCGATATGGCGCAAGATGATACGCTCGCCCTCGCCTGCGAAAATAACATCATGTTCGCCAATAATATCGCCGCCGCGAATCGCGGAAAAGCCGATGGCACCGGGTTTGCGTGCGCCGGTAATCCCATCGCGCCCCGAATCGCGGTGGTCTTCAAGGCGGATGCCGCGCCCATCGGCGGCAGCCTGCCCCAGCATCAATGCCGTGCCAGAGGGCGCATCAACCTTCATGCGGTGATGCGCCTCGACCACCTCGATATCCCAATCGGCATCAAGGGCGGCGGCGACCTTCTTGGTAAGCTGGGTCAAAAGATTGACCCCAAGGCTCATATTGCCCGCGCGCACAATCACCGCATGGCGCGCCGCGGCCTGAAGGGCTGCAAGGTGATCCGGCTCAAACCCTGTGGTGCCGATGACATGAACGGCGCGGGCCTGTGCTGCAAGGGCCGCAAATCCGACGGTGGCAGCGGGCGCGGTAAAATCAATCACGGCTTGCGCATGGGCGAAGGCTTCCAGCGCATCATCCGTGACGATCACACCAAGACCCGCCCCGCCCATCGCGGCGCCAAGATCCTGGCCCACCCATGCGTGGCCGGCGCGTTCGACCGCGCCCACCAGCCGCGCCTTGTCGGAGGCCATGATGGTTTTGGCCAGCATCTGCCCCATACGGCCAGAGGCGCCGGTAATCACGATACCGGGAAGGGTGTCGGCCTTTGTCATGGCATGCTCCTGTTACAACTTCGGCTTTCTTTAGCTTGGCGCGCCGGGCTTGGCAAAGGCCCCGTTGCGGGCAGCCCTAGCATGGCTTACATGGACGCCATGGCACAAAACCGCTTTTCTCAGGGCGCAGGCCCTTCGCAACGCCAGCTTCGAGTTGGTGAAATGATCCGCCGCACTTTGTCAGAGATTCTGGCCAAGGGTGAGGTGCATGATCCCGATCTCAATCGCATCTCGATCACCGTGGGCGAAGTGCGCGCCTCGGGCGATCTGCGGGTGGCGACGGCCTATATCTTGCCGCTGGGCGGCGAGGGCGCGGAAGAGGCGCTGCTGGCCTTGCGCAGAAACAAGGGCGAGTTGCGCCATCTGGTCGCCAAGGCGATGACGCTGAAATTCGCGCCAGAACTGCGCTTTGCGGTCGATAAGACCTTCGATCAGATGGACGAAACCCGACGGCTGTTTGCCGATGAACGGGTGCAGCGCGATATTGCCCGGCAAGACAGCGACCGTGACGGCGATGATGAAGCTTTGGGCTAAGGCCGGGTTGATCCTTCTGGCGCTGTGCTGCAAGGCGCAAGCGGCACAGCCGTGCGAGATTGTCATGTTTGAGGATCAAAATTACAGCATATGCTCCGCCCGGGCCGGGGATGATCTGCGGCTGTTCTTGAACGGCGCCGATGATGTGCCCTTGGGCAGTTTTGGCGCGGTTAACCAAGTGTTGGCGGATGAACAGCGCCAGCTGGCCTTCGCGATGAATGCCGGCATGTATCATGCGAACCGCAAACCCGTGGGTCTATAC
>JBATTI010000349.1:0-3246 GCA_049670445.1 Albidovulum sp.
CGTCTATTGCACCAAAATTGCCGCCAAGCTGGTGCGCACCTTCACCGATCGGCATGGGCTGAAGTACCTCTTGCAAGAGCTGGTCGGGGTTGATGTGTCAAAACAACAGCAAACCTCGGACTGGGGGGCAGAGAAACTGAACGACGCACAGCTTGAATATGCCGCCTCCGACGTGCTTTACCTGCACCGCCTGAAGGCCGAGCTTGATAGCCGCCTGGCGCGCGAAGGGCGGGTTGAACTGGCGCAGGCATGTTATGATTTCTTGCCAAGACGGGCCGAGCTTGACCTGCTGGGCTGGGATGACAAGTCTGACATTTTTTCGCATTGATATGACCGACAAAGACAAATTCCTGCAAACCGCCCGCCGCGTCATCGGCATCGAGGCACGTGGGCTTGACGCGCTGGCCGCCGCCATGAATGGCAGCTTTGCCGCCGCGATTGATCTGATGTTGGCGGCCAAAGGCCGGGTGATCGTGTCGGGCATGGGCAAATCGGGCCATGTCGGGCGCAAGATCGCGGCCACTTTCGCCTCAACCGGAACGCCCGCGCAATATGTGCACCCCGCCGAAGCCAGCCACGGCGATCTGGGCATGATTACCAAGGGTGATGTGCTGCTGGTCTTGTCGAATTCCGGCGAAACCCCGGAACTGTCGGACATCATCGCCCATAGCCGCCGGTTCAGCATCCCGATGATCGGCGTCGCCAGCCGCGATGGCTCGACGCTACTGGCCCAATCCGATGTGGCGATCTTGCTGCCCAAAGCAGAAGAGGCTTGCGGCACCGGAATAGTCCCCACGACCTCCACCACTATGACGCTTGCGATGGGCGATGCGATGGCGGTGGCGCTGATGGAGCATCGGCATTTCACCCCGGACCATTTCCGCACCTTTCATCCCGGCGGCAAGCTGGGGGCAAAGCTTCTGAAGGTCGCCGACCTTATGCATTCGGGCGATGCGATACCCTTGGTGGCACAATCGACCGCAATGAGCGAAACTTTGCTTGAGATGAGCCGCAAGGGCTTTGGTGTGGCCGGGGTAACAGGGAAAGCCGGCAAACTTGTCGGCATCGTCACCGACGGCGATTTGCGCCGCCATATGGACGGGCTTTTGTCGCTGACCGCCGCCGATGTGATGACGTCCAGTCCACGCAGCGTTGATCCCGGCGCGGTTGCCGAAACCGCCGTGGCCCTGATGAAGGATCGCCAGATCACCTGTCTGTTCGTGGTGGCCGAAGGCGGCACCGGTCAGGCACTGGGGATCTTGAACATCCACGACTGCCTGCGCGCAGGCGTTGTCTGACGCCATGGCAGCACCGGTTCAGCTTTATTCCCGACTTGTCTTATGGCTGAAAATCTTGTTGCCAATCCTTGCGCTGGCGATTTTGTCGACCCTGTTCCTTTTCGCCAAAAACAAGGACATTGGCGATGCCCTACCCTACGCTCAGGTCGATATTGACAGCCTTGCGCGCAACCCACGCCTGACCAAACCTGAATATTCAGGCGTGACCAGTGATGGCGCGGCGGTCAGCTTTTCCGCCGCCAGCGCGCGCCCCGGTAAGGCCGCGGGCGATGCAACCACAGCCGTGAAACCCGTGACAATATACGAGGCGGATGACCACACCAAAGTGACGGTCCATGCCGAAAACGGCCGCCTCGATTCCGCCGCCGGGCTATTGACCCTTATCGACAACGTGGTTGTGATCACATCTGATGGTTACTTGCTACGATCCGATCATATGGTGTCATCACTCAGACAGTCGCTTGTCACCGCAGACGGGAATGTCGTGACCGATGCACCGTTTGGGCGGATTTATTCTGGCGCAATGCGCCTGTCCGGGCCGCCTGACGATCATCTATTGGTTTTCAATAAGGGTGTAAGGCTAGTATACACGCCCTAAGATCCGAGGAACATCCATGCGGCCCATCATTCTTGCCTTAACAATGGTCATGACAATTTGCGGGTTTGGCCTGTCGCCGGCACTTGCGCAGGCCGGTCAACTCGCCTTCAAGGGGTTGCGCGCCGGGGCCGGTCAGCCGGTCGAAGTAACCGCCGATCAGCTTGACGTAAACCAACAAGACGCCACCGCCATCTTCACCGGCAATGTCGTGGTCATCCAGGGCGAGATGCGCCTTTCTTCGAACAATCTGGTGGTCACCTATGTCGAAGGCGACAAGACCAAGATCGACACGCTTTACGCCACCGGCAATGTGCTTATGTCCACCAGCACCGAAGCGGCAGAGGCTGAAACCGCAACCTATACGCTCACCTCGGGCAGTCTTGAGATGCAAGGCCACGTGCTTTTGACCCAGGAAAGCGGCACCATCAGTGGCGAAAAGCTGGTTGTCGATTTGGACACCGGTATCGGCACGATGGAGGGACGGGTCAAAACCATCCTGCAGTCCGGGACCAAGACCACACCATGACCAAAGCCCCGACACTCACGGTTTCTGAAGGCGACGCGGGCCTGCGCGTCAGCCATCTGCGCAAAAGCTATCGCCGTCGCCCGGTGATCCGTGATGTGTCGATGGAACTGGCGCGCGGCGAGGTTGTCGCACTTTTGGGGCCGAACGGATCGGGAAAAACCACCTGCTTTTACAATATCGCCGGTCTGATCACACCAGACAGCGGCCGGGTCACAATCGACGGGCAAGACGTGACCGGCCTGCCAATGTATCGCCGCGCCCGACTGGGCATCGGCTATCTGCCGCAAGAGGTTTCGATCTTTCGCGGGCTTTCGGTCGAAGAAAATATCCTCGCGGTCCTCGAAATCACCGTGCGCGACAGCCACAAGCGCCGCGAACGGCTGGAAGAGCTTTTGTCGGATTTCTCGATCGAACATCTGCGCCGCGCCAACGCCATGGCCCTTTCCGGCGGCGAACGGCGACGGGTTGAGATTGCCCGCTGCTTGGCCGCCGACCCCAAATATCTGCTGCTGGACGAGCCCTTTGCCGGGGTCGATCCGATTTCAGTCGGCGACATCCGCGCTCTTGTGCACGACCTCAAATCGCGCGGTATCGGTGTGCTGATCACCGACCATAACGTGCGCGAAACCCTCGAAATCGTTGATCGCGCCTATATCTTGCATGACGGCACTGTCTTGATGAGCGGGACCGCAGATGAAGTTGTGCACGATGAAAACGTGCGGCGGGTCTATCTGGGCCAAAGCTTCCGGATTTCGTGATCTGTGGGTCAGCTCACACGATTCGCCGCAGATGCCGCTTTGATGCGTGTATTGGCTGCAAGATCG
>JBATTI010000350.1:0-7818 GCA_049670445.1 Albidovulum sp.
GCCCCAAGGCGCGCCCGTCGATCTTCAATGACAGCGAGGAATTCGCCGCCCTCACCACTCAAGATGAGATGATGTTGCGGATCTTGTACGACAAGCGGCTGAGGCCGGGCATGACATTGGCCGAGGCCCGCCCTATCGTTGAAACCATCGCCGCCGAGCTGCTGCCCGGCGAAAGCTGACCTGTAAGGAGTGTGACATGGGTATCTTGGATTTTCTGACCGGCGAGTTCATCGACGTCATCCATTGGACGGATGACACGCGCGACACCATGGTCTGGCGGTTTGAACGGCAGGGCCATGCGATCAAATACGGTGCCAAGCTGACAGTGCGCGAGGGGCAAGCGGCGGTGTTCGTGCATGAAGGCCAGATCGCCGATGTCTTCACGCCCGGTCTTTACATGCTTGAAACCAACAACATGCCGGTGATGACCACGCTTCAGCACTGGGATCATGCCTTCCGCTCGCCCTTCAAATCCGAGATCTATTTCGTCAACACCACGCGCTTTACCGATCAAAAATGGGGCACCAAAAACCCGATCATCGCGCGCGACCCCGAACTTGGGCCGGTGCGGCTGCGGGCTTACGGCACCTATGTCATGCGGGTCACTGATCCGGCGAAATTCATATCGGAAATCGTTGGGACCGACGGCGAATTTACCGCCGATGAAATCAGCTTTCAGATCCGCAATATCATCGTGCAGGACTTCAGCCGGATGATAGCGGGGGCCAAAATTCCGGTGCTGGATATGGCCGCTGATACCGCCCGGCTGGGCGATCTGGTGGCCAAGGCCATTGAACCTTCGATTGCCGCCTATGGCCTTGGTTTGCCGGAATTCTACATTGAAAACATATCCTTGCCGGAAGCAGTTGAGGCGATGCTGGACAAGCGCACCTCGATGGGGATTGTGGGCGATCTGAACCGCTTTACCCAGTTTTCGGCGGCCGAAGCCCTGGGCGGCGGCGATAGTGCGGCCGGTGGGGCGATGGGGGCCGCTATCGGGGCTGGAATGGGCATGGGGATGGGCGCGCAGATGACGCCCAATGCGGGGCCAATTGGTGCGGGGCCAACGGGTGCGGGGCCATGGGGCCAGACCCCGGCCCCGCAAATGCCGCCGCCGCCGGTTGAACAGGCCTGGCATATCGCTGAGAACGGCGAAGCGAAGGGGCCTTACGGGCGCGCGCATCTGGCTAGGCTGGCCCAGGATGGCGGTTTTTCGCGCGACACGATGGTCTGGACACCGGGGCTTGATGGCTGGAAACCGGCGGGCGAAATCGCTGATCTCGCGCGGATCTTCACGGTGATGCCGCCGCCACCGCCCGCCGCCAAAAAGGCGTGAAACGCGGTGCCTGACGCATGAGCGACCAAGAAGCAGAGCAACATTTCCCCTGCCCCAGTTGCGGCGCCGATCTGCGCTTTGCGCCGGGCGAGGGCCAGTTGATTTGCGATCACTGCGGTCATGCGCAGGCACTGACATCGGCGCGCATTGCAGGCTCGATCCCCGAGATTGCCTTTCGCGAGGGGGTCGAGGCGGCCCTGCCCGAGGCAGATACCGAGACCCGACAGCTAAGCCGATGCCCCAATTGCGGGGCCGAGGTGGCCTTTGATGCCACGGTGCATTCCGCCGATTGCCCGTTTTGCGCAACCCCGGTGGTGGTTGATCCGGGGCTGACGCGGCGCATCCGGCCCAAGGGCGTGGCGCCCTTTGTCCTGACCGAACCCGAGGCGCGCGCCGCCATGGCCGATTGGCTGGGGCGTTTGTGGTTTGCGCCCTCAAGCCTTGTCGAATACGCCCGCAAGGGCCGGGCGCTGGATGGTATCTATCTGCCGTTCTGGACTTTTGATGCCAATACCGCCTCGCGCTATTCGGGGCGGCGCGGCACGACCTATTACGTCACCCAATCCGTGACCGTCCGCGATGCCAAGGGCCGCACCCGACGCGAGAACCGGCAGGTGCCGCGCATCCGCTGGACCGCGGTTTCAGGCCGGGTTGCGCGATTTTTCGACGATGTGCTGGTGCTTGCCTCGCGCGCTTTGCCCGCGAAATACACCAATGCCTTGCAGCCATGGGATCTGTCGCGGCTGGAGCCTTATCAGCCAGAATTTCTGGCGGGTTTCCGGTCTGAAACCTATACCGTCAGTCTGGATGAGGGCATGGCCGAGGCGCGCGCTTACATGGACCGGATGATTGAGCGCGATGTGCGCTTTGATATTGGCGGCGACAGGCAAGAGGTGCAGGCGATCAATACCGAGGTCTCGGCGGTGACGTTCAAACATATCCTTTTGCCGGTCTGGTCGGCGGCCTACCGTTACCGCGGCAAAAGCTATGGCTTCGTGGTCAATGGCCAAAGTGGCAAGGTCGAAGGCGCGCGGCCATGGTCTTGGGTCAAGATCGCCTTTGCGGTGGTTTTGGCGGCGGTCGCGGTTGGCGGCGCGATCTGGCTTTCGCAATATGTTGATTGGCAGCAAAGGTGATGCGGGGCGGTTCAAAACCCGCGGTTGAGGTTAAGGCGCGCCCAAGCTAAAAGGGCGGCCGTTACCGCAAACACGCCCCCAAACAAGGATCCCCCGATGATTTTGTGCAGTGGAGAGGCCCTGATCGACATGCTGCCCGGCAAGACCACCGCCGGTCAGGCGGCGTTCGTGCCCCATGCCGGGGGGGCGGTTTTCAATACCGCCGTTGCACTGGGGCGGCTTGGGGCCGATACCGGGTTTTTCACCGGGCTTTCGTCGGATCTTTTCGGGCAGATGCTGGCCGATGGGCTGGCCGCATCCGGGGTTGATGCGTCTTTATGCAAACGCTGCGACCGCCCGACGACGCTGGCCTTCGTGACCCTGGTGGCAGGGCAGGCGCGCTATGCGTTTTATGATGAAAACACCGCCGGACGGATGCTGTGCGCCGATGACCTGCCCGCCCTGCCCGATGCCGTCACCGCCCTTTTCTTTGGCGGCATCAGCCTTGTGGGCGCGCCCTGCGGTGCGGCCTATGAAGCGTTGATGCTGCGCGAAGCGGGGCGCCGGGTCACCATGATTGACCCCAATATCCGCCCCGGTTTCATCACCGATGCGCCCAGTTACCGCGCAAGGCTGGCGCGGATGATCGCGGTCGCCGATATCGTCAAACTGTCGGATGAGGATCTGCATTGGCTGCAAGGCCCCGGCCCAATTGAGGCGCAGGCCCGCGCGGTTCTGGCGCTTGGGCCAAAGGTGGTGCTGATCACCGAAGGGGCCAAGGGCGCGCATGGGTTCAGCGCTGCACAAAGCTGTTTCATACCCGCGCGCAAGGTCACGGTCGCCGATACGGTTGGCGCGGGCGATACGTTCAATGCAGGCGTTCTGGCCGCATTTGAACGCTCGGGCGCACTGACCAAGCCGGGTCTGGCCGATCTGGGCGAGGCCGATCTGAAGGCGGCGCTTGACCTTGGCATTCGCGCCGCCGCCGTGACCGTATCGCGCACCGGGGCCAACCCGCCTTGGGCAAAGGAGCTTGCCTGATGCGCGCGCTGGTTCAGCGGGTAAGCGAGGCGCGGGTCAGCGTCGCCGGGCGGTTGACCGGTGAAATCGGTGCCGGGGTGATGATCTTGATCTGCGCGATGCAGGGCGATGATTTGGCGCGCGCCGATGCGATGGCGGCCAAAATCGCCAAGCTGCGGATCTTTAAGGATGCGGCGGGCAAGATGAACCGGTCCCTGGCTGATACCGGGGGGGCGGCACTTGTGGTCAGCCAGTTCACCCTTGCGGCGGACACCTCACGCGGCAATCGGCCGGGTTTTTCCGCGGCGGCCGGGCCGGAAGAAGGCAAGGCGCTATACTTGCATTTTTGTGAAGCGCTGCGGGCCTTGGGCATCGCTGTGGCCACGGGTGAATTTGGCGCTGATATGGATGTGGCCTTGGTCAATCAAGGGCCGGTCACCATCTGGCTTGACGCCTGAATCAACCTTGCGGCGTCATAGAGCGGCGCTGGCGCGCACGTTCAAGGCCAAGCTGGCTTTCGCGGCCGATGATCAATATCCCCGCCGCCACAACCAACGTGGCCCCGCCCAGCACAACGAATGACGGCACTTCATCAAAGGCAAAGTAGCCGACGGCCAAAGCCAGCAATATTGACGAATATTCAAAAGGTGCGACGACTGACGCATCGGCATAGCGGTAGGATGAGGTCAGCAAAACCTGACCTATCCCGCCCAATACCCCCGCCGCAATCAAGAGCGTGATTGTCTGCGGCTCTGGCCAGACCCAGCCGAAGGGCAAGGTCACCAAAGACAAGATCGCCGCGTTGATGGAAAAGAAAAACACGATGGCAGAGGTGGTTTCCTCATCTACCAGACGCCGCACAAATACCTGCGCGAGGGCGGCAAAAACCGCGCCTGCAAAAACCATCATGGCGCCCAAAGCCTCAGTCGCACCCAAGGCGCCTTCGGAAAAGGCGGAAAGCCGCGGCGACAAGATGATCAGCACCCCCGCCATCCCCAAAGCCACCGACAAGATGCGAAACAGCCGAACGCTTTCGCCCAAAAACATCGCGGCAAATATAACTGTCAGCAAAGGTGCGGCATAGCCGATGGCCGTTACCTCGGGCAAAGGCAAAAGCCCGAGACCCGAAAAGGCAAACCCCATAGCGGCGGTGCCCAAAAGCGCGCGCCAGAAATGGCCAAGGTAGTTATGGGTGATCAGCCCGCGGCGCAATCTGCGCGTGGCAATCAGCCAGACCAGGATCACCGGCACCGCGAAGGCTGAACGGAAAAACACAATCTCCCCCGGTGGCACATCGCCTGACACCACCTTGATCAGCGACACCATGGCGACGAAAACCGCAACCGACGCCAGTTTGAACCAGATGCCGCGCATTGGCGTCACCTGCCGGTCGTCGGAGAGGAGGCTTTCGTCGGTCACCATCTACTCGGGCCGGACGCGTGCTGCGGTTTTGTTGGCAAAGGCTTCAAGCCTGCCGCGTGCCGCCGGTTGGGTGTTCACAACACCGGCCACGACCGCTTCGGCGTAGGCGGCATCGAAGGATGACATGTTTTGCATATGCGAAATCGCCGAACAGATGGCGAAATTGGTCAGCGGCGGGTTTTGGGCCGCCGCGCGCGCAAGTTCCATCGCCTTGGATTCGCTGTCATCCACCAGATATTGACACAGCCCGACATCCATCGCCTCGGCCCCCTTATAGATGCGGCCGGTCAGCATCATGTCGATCATCCGGGACTTGCCGATCATATCGGCCACCCGAATCGTGGCACCGCCGCCGGTGAACAGCCCGCGCTGGCCTTCGGGCAGGGCGAAATAGGTGCTTTGATCCGCCACCCGGATATGGGCGGCAGAAGCAAGTTCAAGACCGCCACCGACAACGGCCCCCTTGAGCGCTGCTATGATCGGCACCCCGGAATATTCCATCTTGTTGAATGCTTCATGCCAGCGCATGCAAAGATGCATGAAATCAGCGGGTTGGCGATCTTGGTTGAAGTGTTCGACCAGATCCAGCCCGGCGCAAAAATGCGTCCCCTCGCCGCGCAAAACCACGGCCCGGACACCGGCGCGCGGTATCGCCGAAAAAAGCGCCACCAATTCTTCGATTGTGTCGCTGTCCAAAGCGTTGCGTTTGGCCGCGCGATTGAGACTGACGGTAGCAATGCCGTCGGCGTCGACCGCAAGGGCCAGATTGGTAAGGTTTATGTCGTCTAACCGGATCATTGATCATCGTTCCTTTAACACGGGTGCGATTGTAACCTGCCAGAGCTTAACGAATATTGCCACTGCCCAAATTAAAACTGTGGCCTTGTCTGACGGCCAATTCGCATGGGCCAGGTTACTTTAAGCTTGAAGTACCAAGGCCGCCTTGCCATGTTTGGCCAACCCCTTTGCCCAAGGATAAGACCGATGCGCCAAGCCCCCGATGGAAGTCGCTATTTCCTCTATCACTCGATCGGCCAATATGCCGGAAAAGAGGTGGATCTGGCCAAGGCCATGGCCGAATTTGCCGCAAGCTGGGGGCGCGCGGATGATGGCCAATGGCCCGTCGCACTTGGGCTTCGGCAAAGCTTTATCGACCATTGGCGCGCGATCATCAACGCGCCCGAGGCCAGTGTTACATCAACCGAGAATGTGACCGCCGGGTTGCATGCGGTGATCTCTGCCCTGCCAGCCGGGCATTTGAAGGGGCGTCGATTGCTGGTCGCGGGGGATTGCTTTCCGTCGGTGCATTTCTTGTTGAACGGGCTGGCAGAACGGTTTGGCTTCACGCTGGATACCGTGGCTTTGCGGCAGGGTGCGACATGGGTCGAGGATGAGGATATCCTGGCGCAGTGGGGCCCGGATGTGGGGCTGGCGCTTCTGACATGGATTTCTTCGACATCCTCGCACCGCAGCGACATTGCAGCCCTTGCCGCCCATGGCCGCAAGATGGGCAGCGTGATCGGCGTTGATATCACCCAAGGTGCGGGGCTTTTGCCGTTTGATGTGCAAGCGCCTGCGGTTGATTTCGCGCTCTCGACCAGCCTGAAATGGATGTGCGGGACGCCGGGTGCCGGTATGCTATACGTGGCCCCCGGGCTGATCGGCGCCTCGGCACCGGAAGTGCGCGGCTGGTTCAGTCAGCCGGACCCGTTCAGCTGGGATTTTGATCGGTTTTCCTATGCGCCCGACATCCGCCGTTTTGATCATGGCACGCCCGGTGTGATGGCGGCCGCCGCAACTCTGCCCGCCCTTGCGTGGCATGCGCGGCAGGACAAGGCGGCAATGCTGGCCCATAACCGCGCCCTGTCGGCCCTGATCCTTGAGGGGGTCAGCGATCTGGGGCTGAAGCTGGCCTCGCCGCGCGATGCGGATCAGCGCGGCGGGTCGGTGATGGTGGTCTTGCCCGAGGCCCTGCCCGCGCAAAAGCTGTTGGCGGCCTTTCGCGCCGAGGGCATCCATGCCGATGCCCGCAGCCAGACGCTTCGCCTGTCGCCCGGCAATCTGACCCGGGTCGAGGGGGTTGAACATATGCTCAAAGTGCTGGCCACCGAGGTTAAGGCGGCCGGCTAGGACGCCGGGTTTGAGGTTCCCTTGTCTACCCCGCGCCGTTATGAAACAGCTGACCATCATCCAGAAAGCCCGCAATGTCCGACAGATCCTTCCGTTTCACCCATGCCATCACGCGCCTGCCCGCCGCCACCGCCACAGCGGGTCTGCGCGCCGTTGATATGGGCGCGCCCGACATAGCCCTGATGCTGCGCCACCATGCCGATTATGTCGCGGCGTTGCGCGCCCAAGGGACGGTGGTGACCGAGCTTGCGGCCCTGCCCGCCTATCCCGATGCGCAATTCGTCGAAGACACTGCACTTTGCTTGCCCGAAGGGGCCGTTGTGATGCGCCCGGGGGCGGCCTCGCGCCTTGGCGAGGCGGGCGAAATGGCGCCGGTTCTGGCGCAGTTTTATGATGAGATTCTGACGATTGACGCCCCCGCCACCATCGAAGGCGGCGATATTTTGGTGACGGAAAGCGAAATTCTGGTAGGCCAATCGGCGCGGACAAATGCCTTGGGTATTGCCGCCTTGGCCGGGCTTGTGGCGCGCTGGGGCTATAAGCTGCGCGAGTTGATAACCCCGCCCGGCGTGTTGCACTTCAAGACCGATTGTTCCTTGCTCGACGAAGAGACGATCCTTGCCACCCCGCGCCTTGCGGCGGCCGGGGGTTTTGGCAATTACCGGGTCATCCACACTGCGGATGGCGAAGAGGCTGCGGCGAATTCTATCCGTTTCAATGATGCGGTCATCGTGCCTGCCGGTTTTCCGCGCACCGCCGAGGCTTTGGCGAAGGCGGGTTATAATGTCGTGCAGG
>JBATTI010000351.1:0-2165 GCA_049670445.1 Albidovulum sp.
GGATCGTGCGAAGCGGGGAATGGAAAAGCTGGTCGCCCTCATTCATGGTTGGCAAACAGCTTACAGGGGCGCGGCGTGGGATTGTTGGTATGGGCCGGGTGGGGCGGGCTTTTGCTGCCAAGGCGCGCGGCTTTGATATGGAAATCCATTACTACAATCGCAGTAAGCTATCGCCTGAACTGGCGGGAGGGGCGGTTTTTCATGACAGTGTCGAAAGCCTTCTGCGGATTGCAGATTTCTTGTCGCTTCACTGTCCGGCAACGCCCGAAACCACCAATTTGATGAATGCCGCGCGCTTTGCCTTGTTACCCAAGGGCGCGGTGGTCGTGAACACAGCGCGCGGTGCTCTGGTAGATGAGGCGGCGTTGCTGGCGGCAATCAGCTCTGGTCAGATCGCCGCCGCAGGGCTTGATTGCTTCAAGGATGAGCCCGGCGGAAACCCGGCTTTTGCCGCGCATGACAACATCTTCATGTTGCCCCATATCGGCAGCGCCACGACCCGTACGCGTGATGCGATGGGCTTCAGGGCGCTGGATAATCTTGACGCGTTCTTTGCCGGGGCCGTACCAAAAGATCAGCTTTAAGCGGGTTTGAGGGCGTCTCAGCCGTCGAAATCAACCTCTTCCATCAACCGCAGCGCCGTGCCACGCAATTTGGCCACATCCATAAGGTTGATGTTGTCGGGCGTAAACGTACCCCAGCTTGCCACCAAGGATGAACGTTCTACGCCCGGATTGACCGGGAATTCATGGTTGGTTTCGGCATATATCTTTTGCGCGCCGTCCGATGAAAGATAGGTCATCAGCTTAAGTGCGGCTTCTTTGTTTGGCGCCGACTTGGTCAGTGCCATGCCCGAGACATTCAGATGGGTGCCGCCGCCCTCGAAGGTTGGATAGACAATGCGCACGGCATCCGCCCATTGCTTTTGCTCCGGATCGGCAAGCATTTCGCCCATGTAATAGGTATTGCCAAGGGAGATATCGCATTCCGCCGCCCAGATTGATTTGACCTGACTGCGGTCGTTACCTTCGGGCTTGTGTGCAAGGTTGGCCTTGACCCCTTCTGCCCAGGTCTTTGCATAAGCCTCGTCATGATGGGCAATCATCGCGGCCATCAGACCAAGGTTATAGTCATGAGTGCCGGGGCGGGTGCAGATGCGGCCCTTCCACTTCGGGTCGGCCAGATCTTCGTAAGTCGTCACTTCGCCATCCGCGACGCGGTCTTTGGATGCGTAGATGATGCGGGCGCGGCTGGTCAGGCCAAACCATTGGTGGCCCGGATCTCGAAATTCGGAGGGTATGTTTTGATCAAGCACATCAAGGGTAACTGGCTGCGTGACATCCGCTTCAACAACCTGCGCGAGGCGCGCGATATCGACGGTCAAAACCAGATCAGCAGGGCTGCGATCCCCCTCTGATACCAGCCGTTCGACCATACCTTTGTCGACATAGGCCACGTTCACGGCAATCCCGGTTTCGGCGGTGAAGGCATCCAGCAATGGTTGGATGAGTTCCGGTTGCCGGTGGGAATAGACATTCACTTCTTCCGCAAAGACCGGAGCGGCGGTTGTGGCTGCAGCTGCGAAGGCTGCGATTAGCGTGCGAGACATAGTTGATTCCTTTTGTCGGGTATTGGTTTTCTAGCTGCGCGCTACGGGTCGGTCAATACCTTACTAAAAAGATCGGACAATAGTTTGGCGTTGCTGTCCGACAGCACGGACATTTCCGTTGGCAAAGCGGCCCCGGACCGCGATAGTTGCATTTGCAAGGCCCCCTGATGCATGGGGGGGTATTGATACAGGAGACTGGCATGGCAACCGACTATCAGATTGCGGCGCTTTGGATCGGGGGCAATCTGAGCTTTTTGGAGCAGCTTTGTCTGAAGTCCTTTCTGGATGCCGGGCACCATTTGAAACTTTATTCATATGAGCCGATCGGCAACGCCCCGGACGGAACCGAACTTGCCGATGCCAATGAAATTCTGGGGCGGGACAACTTCTTGCGCCACAGCCGCACCGCTAGCCCGGCGCTTCATTCAGATCTGTTTCGCTATCATCTTTTGAAGAAATGTGACCGCACCATATGGGCCGACACTGATGCCTATTGTGTGAAAAGGTTTCAGTCGGCCACCGGGCATTTCTTTGCCTGGGAATCCGATAGGGGCGT
>JBATTI010000352.1:0-4695 GCA_049670445.1 Albidovulum sp.
CGCGCTTGATGGTGCTTTGGCGATGGCCTCGCAGATAGAGGAGCAGGTATGACGGTCACGGAATTCCTTTTACCCGCAGAATGGTTAAGTGCCGATGCCGGGCCGCTTTATGTTCAGCTTCGCAGGCGCATCGAAAGCGGTATCGCGACCGGCTTTCTGGCCCCCGACATGCCAATCCCGCCTGAACGAGAGATTGCCAGTCTGACTGGCCTGTCGCGGGTGACCGTGCGCAAGGCCATCGCCGATCTGGTTGAAAAGGGTCTTGTGGTGCAAAAGCAAGGGTCGGGGTCCTACGTGGCCTCCGTCCGCCCGCGGGTTGAACAATCCTTGTCGCGGCTGACCTCTTTTTCCGAGGATATGGCGCGCCGCGGTCTGAAATCCGATATTCGCTGGCTGGAGCGTGGCTTGTTCCTGCCCAAATCGGAAGAGGCGTTGACGTTGGGCCTTGGTGCCGACGATCAGGTCGTGCGATTGGCGCGACTGCGGCTTGCGGATGATCGGCCAATGGCCATCGAACGCGCGGCCTTGCCCACCGATGTCTTGCCCAATCCGCTGGACGTCGAAAATTCGCTTTACGAGGTGCTTGGCCTTACCGGCATGCGCCCGGTGCGGGCGATCCAGAAGATATCGGCCATCAATCTGGCGGCCGATGACAGCGCCTTGCTGGGTGTGCAGCCCCATGCCGCCGGATTGCGGATCGAGCGGATCGCCTATCTGAAAGACGGCAGGGCAATTGAATTCACCCGCTCGATTTATCGCGGTGATGCCTATGATTTCGTCGCAGAAATGCGCTTGCCTGAAAGTGGTGTCGGAGATGGATGAAGTGATCGTGCAAAACAGCAAAATGTCCGATGAAATTGCGGAAATTCCCGGTGCCGTTCAGCGGCTTCTTGCAAGCGGTCACGCCGATATCCGTGCGGCGGCGGCAGATGTCATCAGGCTTGATCCGCGTTTGATTGCAACAGTTGCGCGTGGATCGTCCGATCACGCGGCGACCTACTTCAAATATGCGGCTGAACTGACCTTGGGGCTTCCGGTCGCATCGATTGGCCCATCGATTGCGTCGATATACGGCGTACAACTTCGGATGGCGCAGGCGCTTTGCCTGTCTATATCCCAATCAGGGCAAAGCCCGGATATTGTCGAAATGGCGCGATCTGCGCGGGCAGGCGGCGCGCTTGGCTTTGCGGTCACGAACAATGTGCAATCGCCTTTGTCTGCCGTATCTGACCGCACACTTGATATTCAGGCGGGGCCGGAACTGAGCGTCGCGGCCACAAAAACCTTTGTGTCATCCGCCGTCGTTCTATTGAGTCTGCTTGCCGAGATAAAAGCGGACAAAGCGCTTGGCAGGGCGAGTGAGGAATTGCCAGAAACCTTTGAAAAGGCACGGCAAGTTGATTGGGCGGATCTGCGATCCGCGCTTGTTGGCGCACGATCCCTGTTCACCCTTGGTCGCGGCCCCACATATGCCATTTCAGGCGAGGCGGCGCTAAAATTCAAGGAAGTCAGCCAAATTCACGCGGAAAGCTATTCGTCTGCCGAGGTTTTGCATGGGCCGGTTTCGATTGTGGGTTCCGGCTTTCCGGTGTTGGTTCTCGCCGCCGGCGATGCCGCCGAGCCGACAGTGGCCGCAATCGCCGATGCGACCGCAGAAAAAGGCGCGCATGTTTTTGCGACATCTGATCTGGTCACGCAGGCGCGCAAACTGCCCTTTGCAAGAACCACGCACGGCTTGACTGATCCGCTCAGCCTGATTGTAACTTTTTACGCAAACCTCGAACGTTTTGCGCGTGAAGCTGGCATAGATCCGGACAAGCCCAGACATCTGCACAAAGTAACCAAGACAACCTGACCCAGGAGGCTTTCCATGGCGCCACTTAAAGGTTCGGCATCGCCACCAGAGGGTTGGCTAAGCGCACTTGCCGGGGCAGGGGCCTGGATTGTGCCGGATTTGGTTTTTGATGGCCAGCACCTCAAAAGCGGCCATGCGGTCCAACTCAAGAACGGGAGAGCGCGCGTCGTAAAAGCCGCAGCTGTTCTTGCCGAAGGCGGCGCGGATTTGTCAGTTTGGCGGCCGCAGGGCATTATCAGCCCGGGATTCTTCGACATTCAGGTCAATGGCGGCGGCGGTGTTATGTTTAACACCTCGCCATCCGTGAAGGGTATCCGCGCCATAGCGCTTGCGCATCGTTCCACCGGCACAACGCGGCTTTTGCCCACCGTGATCACGGATCATCCAGAGGTTTTGGAAAACGCATCTGTCGCCATTGCCGAGGCCGCGGGGCAAGACGGCGTTATGGGCATTCACATCGAAGGCCCGCATATCAGCGCGGCGCGGCGCGGCACCCATGCCGCTCAATATATACGTGCGCTCGATGCGCGTACCTTGGAGGTGATTGCACGGCTGCGCGCCGGTGGTACGCCGGTCATGATAACGCTGGCGCCCGAGGCTGTGGTGCCCGGGCAGATAGCGGCACTGGTTGACCAAGGTGTGATTGTGGCCCTTGGCCACAGCGACGCGAGTGCAAAGCAGACCCAAGCAGCTTTAAGCGAAGGTGCGCAAAGCTTCACACATCTCTTCAATGCGATGTCGCAAATACAAAACCGCGAGGCTGGCGTCACGGGGGCTGCGATCAATTCATCGGCCTATTGTTCGATGATTGCCGATGGCATCCATGTCGCACCCGAGATGCTGGCACTGGCCATCCGCGCGCGCCCGCAAGCCGACCGGATGATCCTTGTCAGCGACGCCATGCCAACGGTCGCCGGGCCAGAGAGTTTCGAGCTTTACGGCAAAACCATCCGGTTGCAGGACGGCCGGCTGATCAATGATGAAGGTGCGCTTGCCGGCGCGCATGTGACCATGGCCGCGTCTTTGTCGTTTGTGGTGAACAGTCTTGGGGTTCAGCCTGAGGCGGCCTTGCGCATGGCGATCAGCAATCCGGCGCGTTTGATGGGTCTTGACCAGGCCTGCTGTCTGGAGGGCATGCCGGCGGGGGATGTCGTTCTGATCGCCAATGACTTTTCTTCTTTGCGTTTTGTTGCATCATAGGGGGTGATGGGTAAGCGCTGGCGCATGGTTATGATAATCCGATAATCAAGATTATGTAACTATTGTGATATGGAAAATGCCCCCATGACACCAAATTCCGGGTTCAGGTTCCGGTTTGCCTAAAAACCCGCCATAAGGCCCCTATGATCAAACAGCGAAAGCCCAGCCATGACCTTCTCAAGATCCATCAAAATCGCCCCATCGATCCTGTCGGCCGATTTCGCCAATTTCGGTGCCGAGATTGAAGCCATTGAGGCGCAAGGTTGTGATTGGGTTCATGTGGACGTCATGGATGGCCACTTCGTCCCGAACCTGACATTTGGCCCTGCGATGTGCAAAGCGATACGGCCGCATATCAAAACGGTCATGGATGTGCATTTGATGATCGCCCCCGTTGATCCTTATATTGATGCTTTTGCCGATGCTGGCGCCGATGTGATTACCGCCCATGTGGAATCCGGGCCGCATATTCACCGCACATTGCAAGCCATTCGCGCGCATGGTGTCAAAGCCGGTATCGCGCTTAATCCCGGCACGCCACTTTCGTCGATAGAGATGCTGATGGATAGCATCGATCTGGTTTGCATAATGACCGTCAATCCGGGCTTTGGTGGCCAGAAATTCATTGCTTCCCAGATAGATAAGGTCAAATCCTTACGCAAAATGATCGGCGACCGGCCTATTCACATAGAGATTGACGGCGGCGTGACTGTCGAAACCGCCCCGCTGGTGGCGGCCGCGGGTGCCGATGTTCTGGTGGCCGGTTCCGCCGTGTTTTCGGGCGGCTCTGTTGGTAACCCCAAGGTTTATGGTGATAATATCCGTGCGATCAGATCCGCCGCAGCCCAAGCTGAAGGATAGATTGAATGGCCGTTTCCCCCCCGATCTGTGAATTTGGCACTCCCGCCATTGATTTCACGCTGCCCGGAACCGACGGTCGCGACTGGTCATTTGGGGATGTGGCCGGACCGCATGGCACGTTGATCATGTTTATCTGCAACCACTGCCCCTATGTGCGCGGCGTGATTGACCGTATCATTCGCGATGCGCGTGACTTGCAGGCTTGCGGCATCGGTGTTGCGGCGATTTCTTCAAATGATCCGGTAGCCTATCCCCAGGACGGCTTCGCTGAAATGAAAGATGAGGCCAAGGCGCATGGCTTCCCGTTCCCCTATCTGTTCGACGAAAGCCAAGATATTGCAAGGCGTTACGGCGCGGTCTGCACGCCGGATTTCTTTGGCTACAACGCAAAGCGGCAATTACAATACCGGGGCCGCCTTGATGCCTCTGGCCGCCAGCCCACAGATCCTTTGGCGCGGCGGGAGCTTTTCGAAGCCATGAAGTTGGTTGCGCAAACGGGCCGTGGACCGGCTGAGCAGATCGCCTCAATAGGCTGTTCTATCAAATGGAAAGCGTAATGCCCCCTGCCCTGATCGTTGACGTCTTGCACAAAATGTGATCAAATTTTTGATCAGCCAGAGCGTATGATGCGCCACGTTCGGAAACTTTCATAATAACTCGACAATTGTTACCTTTCGTGGCAAGAAAAATCAGTTGGGATGAGAGACGAGTGATTTTTTAACCTACGCAACCTGCGGGTTATAGCCACCAGCGGCTGGTGGCTTGCCTCTGTATTTGGG
>JBATTI010000353.1:0-5023 GCA_049670445.1 Albidovulum sp.
GCGTAGCCCTCGGTGCGGCAACCGCACGAATTGATGCCCTGAAAGCCGAGATTGGCCTGCCAAACTCGGTTCTGACCCGTTATGCAGGCGCGGCCCAGATCTTCAGGGAAGCCACCGACAATACCAACCTGCTGATCGGGGCGGCGGTGCTGACCATCTATCTGGTTTTGGGGGTGCTGTATGAAAGCTTCATCCATCCGCTGACCATCTTGTCGGGCCTGCCTTCGGCGGCCCTTGGGGCCTTGGCAGCACTCAAGTATTATGAGTTTGACCTTTCGATCATTGCGCTTATCGGCCTCTTGATGCTGATCGGGATCGTCAAGAAAAATGCCATCATGATGATCGACGTGGCGTTGGTCTTAACCCGCGACGAAGGCCGCGACGCGTCCGAGGCAATTCACATAGCCGCTGTCCGCCGCTTCCGCCCGATCATGATGACGACATTTTGCGCACTTCTGGCGGCGGTTCCCATTGCCCTTGGCACCGGCGTCAGCTCCGAATTGCGTCAGCCCCTGGGTGTCGCCGTGGTCGGGGGGCTGTTGGTCAGCCAGGTCCTGACCCTGTTCATCACCCCGGTGATCTTCGTGGAACTTGAACGCCTCTCAACCTTCACCCGCCGCCTATGGGCGCGCTGAGGCAAGCGGGCTACGGGTTCTTTGGAGCGACAGAGTGAGAGCAGCCTTTAGGAAACAATATTGATTTGTCGCATTGGCGCTCAGGGCAGCTGTCTGATGGTCTGCGTTGGATGGCGGCATTCAGGATGTTCGCGCGGAGGTGTTTGGCCGCCAGTGGTAACTGATCCTATGTAACCGGCCGGGGCAGCGCGGTGGTGCCCCGGCCACAACCATCAGACCCCGGCGGGGTTTTCCAGATCGGCGCCGATGGCCGCGAGATCGGAATAGCGGTCACCGATACGGTGATGCGGACGCCCGCCGGTTGACGCGCCAAGGGCCACCACCAATTCGTCATGGCCGGGTGCATCGGGGATAGAAAACTGCACCGTCAGGTAGTGCGAGCGTCGCCCGCCATCGTGCTTGTCCATCAAGGGGATCTGGATTTGCGTGTTGGCAGGGCCCCGGCTGTTGGTGAAGCCAAGATAGGTTTTGGCGCCCACTGCCTCACGGTAATAATTGCCAAAGCGCAAGGTGTGGATAAGGGCAGAGCCGTGCTCCAACTCGCAATCGGTGCCGCAAAGGGCGGCCTTGCCGTAGGCCTCAATCGCATCGCCGGAGCCTGCCAAAGTGATCAGGCGATCGGTCAGCATCTTGCCCAAAACCGGGGCCATGCGGTTGATATCGGGCGCCAGATCTTCAACGAAGCCCCGGCCATGCCAGGGGTTCTTGACCACGGCAGCCACGCCGATCATCCGCAGGGGCGGGTTTGCGGCGCGGTCGCCGTCACGGTGGATATCTTCGTCAAAGGTTATGACCTTGCGTAGTTCTGGCAGCATATCTTTCTCCTTCAAACGCCTGTAACGCGGCGCACTTTTCCTGATGTTTCATCGCCTTGATAGATGCCAAAGGCCCCGTGACGAAATTCTTCGGCGTAGCGCCCCAGCATCGCGCGTTCGGCCAGATTTGCGACGCGCGCAAGCGGTAGCGCGTCAAGTGGCAGCATCACCATGCCTGGCGGTAAAGGCCCGCTGACCTGACCGTGATAATAGATACCGTTCATGCCTGTTTCACGGTCCTCGTAGACGGCGTAAAGGAACTCCACCTCGGGGGTCAGACCTGTGGCCTGAAGATGGCTGCGTAGCCCGGCAAGATTGGGTGTCTTGCCCGGTGCCAGCGGCACCGACAGCGCCCCGTCCGCCGCTTGCGCCAGAAGAATCTGGCCCTGCTGATCGGTCAAGACTGCACCAACCCGCGTGCCACTGATCGCCGCGACAGCATCCACCAGCGAATTTTCCAACCCGATGGAAAAGTAGTTGCCGCGGAAATAGCCCAATGGATTTGCCTCGGCAGTCGCAAAATCAATCACCCTGCCGATCAGCACGATATGATCGCCCGCATCAACCAGCTTTTCACGCGCACAGGCGAATTGCGCCATTGCCCCGTCGATCAACGGCACATCCCCCGCGCCCGGCGTCCAGTCACATTGGTCGAATTTATCCGCCTCGCGCGACGCGAAAAGGCCCGAAACCGCCTTTTGATCCTCGGCCAGCACATTCACCGCGAAATGCGACGACTCCATGAACGTCTCACAGCTATGGGCAGATTTCGCGAGGCAGACCAAAAGCAATGGCGGGTCAAGGGATACCGAGGTGAAAGAATTGGCGGTAAAGCCGCGCGGGGTGCCGTCGGACTGGCGGGTGGTCAGCACCGTGACGCCAGTAGCGAAGGCGCCAAAGGCATTGCGCAGCGCGCGCGGGTCGGGCTTGGGCGTCTCCGCGTGTTCGCAAAAATGCGCAGTATCGGCACCAAGCCGCGAGGGGGTTTGTGGGGCAGGCGCAGGCGTTTTGGAAAAATGCAGCGGGTTGGCCGCGATCTGCCAGGGGCGCAGGCCGGGCTCGGCATGGGGCACTTTGGCAATCATGCCGCGCGCGGCGATATGCGGATCGGCAAAGATGTCGGCGACGTTGTTGACCGGACCGAACGGCACCAACCCGCCCAGCTTTGCCCCAACCTCCGCCTTGCTTTGCGCCCTGGTCCAATCCGAGACCAGCTCTTGCAACTCGGCCCGGTGGTTTTTGCGCGCGAGGCGGGTGGCGTATCGCGGGTCGGTGCCCAAAGCCCCCATTCCCATGGCGGTTGCCAGGGCCCGCCAAAATGCGTCATCAACGATGCCGATCGCCACCTGTCCATCGCTTGCCGGAAAGATCCCGAAAGGCGCAAGCAGCGGATGGCCATTGCCTGCGGGGCCGGGCACGGTACCGTCGAAATCATGCTGGTAGATCATGCGTTCGCACAGGCTGACCATGGCGTCATACATAGCGATATCAATGAACTGACCCTGACCATTTGCCTCGGCGGCGCGCAGGGCCGCAAGCACGCCAAAGGCCATGATCATACCCGCAAAGACATCGCCAATACCGGGGCCGGTCTTGGTGGGGGTTGCGGCGTCGGGGCCAGTTTGCGCGATCAACCCACCCATGGCTTGGGCCACCACATCATAGCTGGGCCAATCGCCATAAGGGCTGGCCCCCGAGCGCGGATCGCCAAAGCCGCGAATGGCGGCATAGACAAGGCGCGGATTTGCCTCGGCGAGGCTTTCATAGGAAAGCCCCAGCCGCTCCATCACTCCGGGACGAAAGTTTTCAACCACCACATCGGCGGTGGCAGCAAGCTGACGGAAAGCAGCCTTGCCCTCGGGTGATTTGAGGTCAAGCACCACGCTTTTCTTCGAGCGGTTTAAGCTGACGAAATAGCCCGCCCAGTCATGGTTCGGGTCGTCATCGCGGTAAGGGCCATTGGCGCGGCTGGTATCGCCCTTAGGGTCTTCGATCTTGATCACCTCGGCACCGTGATCGGCCAGCATCATTGTACAATAGGGGCCTGAAAGCATGCGCGAAAGGTCCAGGACCCGAATGCCTTTAAGAATACCGCTCATGCGTTCCCCCCCAGATGTCTGTCAAGAAATGCTATAAGCGGTGTGTTCACCGCCTCCGGATCTTCGGCCAGCGCCATGTGGCGCAAACCGCGCAAGATGAGCGTCTGCGCCCCCTTGATGTCAGCCGCGATGGCATGGGTCATCTCGGGGCCGTTGCCATAATCCTGATCCCCGGTGATCACCAGCGCAGGCGCTGTGATTGGCGGGTTGGGCGTGACGATCTCATCAATCCCTTCGGCCAGGATCCTGTAGATATGGGGGTAGATGGCGCGGTCATTGGCCAAGACCCAGCCCCGCACCAGATCCATCATGTCGGGGTTATGGGCGCGGTATCTTTCGCTGAACCAGCGTTCTAGTGCGGCCTCAACCGTTGCCGCCGGCCCCTCGGCTGCGGCTTGATCAACGCGGGCAAGAATCGCGGCTTGCGCCGCCGCGTCGCGCTTATGGGGCGAATGCAAAATCCCAAGTGCTGTCGCGCGGGCCGGATGATCTTGCGCAAAGCGCCGCGCAATCATACCGCCCAGCGAAAAGCCGACAATCGCGACGCGGTTCAACCCCAATTGATCCAAAAGCCCGGCAAGCTGATCCGAAAGAGTCTTAAGCGTGGGATCGGCAGGCGGCGGAGCACTTTCGCCATGCCCCAGCAGATCATAGGTCAAGACCCGGTAACGCATCGCCAGATCGGGCTGCAGCCATTGCCAGCAAGCGCGGTTCAAACCCAGCCCATGCACCAATACCACCACTGGGGCGCCGTCAGGGCCAGTCAGATCATAAGCCGTGCCATCGGGTGCCAAGGTCATGTTGTGACCGGATGGTAGGCCACAACTTCAACCTCCACTTTCACGTCAACCAACAGATCGCTGACAACGGCTGACCGCGCGGGCGGATCATTGGGAAAATATTCGCCGTAGACCGCGTTGAAGCCCGGAAAATCAGCGCGGTCCACCAGCCAGACCATGGCCTTGACCACATCATCGCGGCTGCAACCGGCAAGCGCCAGTGTGGCGGTAATATCGTCCAACACCGCGCGGGTTTGATCCTCTATCGTGCCGGTCACCATCACCGCACCGTCCTTCATCGGCACCTGACCGGTAAGAAAGACGAAATCGCCCGCCCGGATTGCCCGGCTTAACGACAGCTGGCGCCCACCGATTACCAGCGGCTCTCCGATGACTTGTTTTTGTGGCATGAGGCACCTCCGTTCTATCATGGGTGCCATCTGCCGCGAAAAACGCCTCCGTATTTTTCGCCATGGCTTGTCGAAAAATCCAAGCATGTTTTGGCCAATCCGTCCAGTATGGGGAAAAGTGACAAGGATAGGTTGGGCCATGGATAAGATAAAAAGCTACAAAATGCTGATCGACGGCGCCTGGGTGGGCGCATCAGATGGCGGTATGTTCGATTCAGTAAACCCCGCAACCGGCAAAGTCTGGTCGCGCATCCCCGAAGCCACCGCCGAAGATGTTGACCGCGC
>JBATTI010000354.1:0-3669 GCA_049670445.1 Albidovulum sp.
GCTTTGTCAAATGCGGGGCCACCGGCGCCATCACCGGCATCGGCACCGCCCTGCCCAAAGAGGCGCTGTTGCTGGCCGCTCTGGCGCAAAAGGCAGCCGAAGGACATGCCGAGGCCCGCAAACGCGCGCTTGAACTGGAAGAAGCCTTTTCGGTGCTCACCAGCTTTGATGAGGGCACCGATCTTGTGCTTTACTACAAGTACCTTCTGGTGCTGAACGGCGAAGAAGAATACCGCCTGCATTTCAATGAGACCGACGCGCTCAGCGATGCCCAGCGCAGCTATTGCGAGGCACAATATACCCTGTTCCAAAACTGGTTTGCCGATTGGTCCAAACAAGGCGGGATCATCGCAAAATGCATGTGATCGACAGCCATACCGGGGGCGAACCAACACGCGTCATCCTGGAAGGCGGCCCCGATCTTGGGGCAGGGCCGCTTGCCGAACGGGCGCGGCGGCTGGCGGATGAGCATCGGGATTTCTACCGCTCGCTGATGCTGGAGCCGCGCGGACAGCCCGCCATGGTCGGCGCTTTGCTGGTGGAACCGAAGGCCGCCGATTGTGTAACCGGGGTGATCTATTTTGATCGGGATGCGGTTTTGGGCATGTGCGGGCACGGCACCATCGGGCTTGCCGTGACACTTGCCTATTTTGGCCGGATCGGCATTGGCACCCATAGGGTCGAAACCCCTGTGGGCGTGGTTCAGATCACGCTGAGTGACCCCAATACCGTAACCGTCACCAATATCGAAAGCCGCCGCGTTCAGGCCGCAGTATCGGTTGAAGTAGACGGGCTTGGCACCGTGACCGGCGATGTTGCCTATGGCGGAAACTGGTTCTTCATTGTCGAGCCAAGCCCGATCCCGCTGGAAACCGGCAATATCAAGCAACTGACCGAAGCCGCAATCGCCATCCGCGCCGCCACCATCCGGCAAGGCATCGGCGGCGAAGAGGGCCAAGCCATTGATCATGTGATCTTTCAAGAGGCCTCGCCTGATGCCGGCATCCATTCGCGCAACTTTGTGCTGTGCCCCGATGACACCTACGATCGCTCGCCCTGCGGCACCGGCAGCTCGGCGCGGCTGGCCTGTCTGGCTGCCGATGGCCGCCTTGCAGCAGGGCAGGAGATCATCCAGGAAAGTATCATCGGCTCATCTTACCGGCTGTCATATCAACCCGGCCCAAAGGGCGGTGTGATCCCGTCAATCACCGGGCAGGCCTGGATCACGGCGCAAAGCCGGATGGTGTTTCATCAAAGTGATCCGTTCCGCCAGGGGATCATTTTGTGACCACAGACGATATCATCGTTATCGGCGCCGGGATCGTCGGGATCAGCACAGCACTTGCGCTGCAATCGCGCGGGTTGCGGGTTCGGGTGCTTGACCGCAGCGGGGTGGCGGCGCAGGCCTCGGCGGCCAGTGCCGGGGCCTTTGCCTTTAGCGACATCATCCCGCTGGCCACACCCGGCATCATGCGCAAAGCGCCGAAATGGCTGCTTGATCCGCTTGGCCCCCTGTCGGTGCCGCCGCGCTATGCATTGAAGATAGCCCCCTGGATGCTGCGCTTCTGGCGGGCCAGTTGGCGCGACCGGTATCAGGCCTCGGTTTCGGCACAGGCCGCGCTGATGACCTGCGCGCGCGCCGCCCTTGAACGACAGATAAAAGACACCAAAGGCGAGGCGCTGATGCAGCGCGAAGGCCAGTTGCAGCTTTATCAAGGCCCGCGCGAATTTCAAAACAGCCTGCCGGGGTGGGAACTGCGCCGCCGCTTCGGGGTCAGGTTCGACCTGCTCGAAAGCCCAAAGGCGATTGCCGAGGTGCAACCCGGTATCGACCCCGGTTTCACCCATGCAAGCTTTACCCCCGACTGGATCAACACCGTTGATCCGAAATCCTGGGTCGAACATCTTGCGGCGTGTTTCAGCAGCCGCGGCGGACGGATTGAACAAGCCGACATAAAGGCCGTTTCGGTTGCCGCAGACAGCCCGGTGCTGGAAACCTCCGGTGGCCCCATCCCGGCGCCGGGGCTGGTGATCGCGGCGGGGGCATGGTCACATCACCTTGCCCGCACGCTGGGGGATATAATCCCGCTGGAGACAGAGCGCGGCTATAACACCACCTTGCCTGCAGGCGCGTTTGATCTGCGCACCCACCTGACCTTTGGCGCCCACGGCTTTGTCGTCACGCGCATCAATGGCGGGGTGCGGGTTGGTGGTGCGGTGGAACTGGGCGGTCTGACCCTGCCGCCCGATTACCGGCGCGCGGACATCTTGTTGACCAAGGCTGCGCGTTTCCTGCCGGGGCTTTGCACCGAAAACGGTACCCAATGGATGGGGTTTCGTCCCTCATTGCCCGACAGTTTGCCGGTGATCGGCCCGTCGCCGCGCGCGCGCAATGTCTATTACGCCTTTGGTCATGGCCATCTGGGGCTGACGCAGGCGGCGGCGACCGCCGAATTGATCGCAGCCATAGTGGCACAAAACTCTCCCGATTTCGACATGGCCCCGTTTTCGGCCACACGGTTTTGAAAGGACACGGCATGAAGATCACCAAACTGACCGTCTATCAGGTTGACCTCCCCCTGAAGGAAGGCCGCTACAGCTGGTCAAACGGCAATTTTGTCGAGGTTTTCGACAGCACGGTTCTGGAGATCACCACCGATGCTGGGCTAAAGGGTTACGGCGAATGCTGCCCGCTTGGCTCTGCCTACCTGCCGTCTTTTGCGCTTGGTGTGCGCGCAGGGCTGGCCGAACTTGCACCGCATCTGATCGGGCAGGATCCGCTGAATTTGGGCGCGGTCAACCGCAGTATGGATGCGGCGCTGCGCGGGCATCCCTATGCCAAGGCTCCGGTGGATATCGCCTGTTGGGACATCTTGGGGCAGGCAACCGGACAGCCGGTTTACACGCTCTTGGGCGGTGCGGCGCAAGACGATGTTGTGCTTTACCGCGCCATCAGCCAGGAGGCGCCTGACATCATGGCCCGCAAAATCAAGGGCTATGCCGCTGAAGGATATACCAAATTTCAGCTTAAGGTGGGCGGCGACGCCAATGATGATATTGAGCGTATCCGCGCCACCCGCGCCGTCCTCAAACCCTCTGATCTTTTGGTGGCCGATGCCAATACCGGCTGGACCCGGCATGAGGCCGCGCGGGTTGTCGGGGCCGTCGCCGGGCTTGATGTCTACATCGAACAACCCTGCCTGACCTATGAAGAATGCGTGTCGGTCCGGCGGCGCACCACCCTGCCTTTCGTGCTGGACGAGGTGATTGATACCCCCAACACATTGGTGCGCGGCATTGCCGAGGATGCCATGGATGTGATCAACCTGAAGATCTCAAAGGTCGGTGGCCTGACCAAGGCCAAGCTGATGCGCGATCTTTGCGTGACGCACGGCATCCCGATGACGATCGAAGACACCTGGGGCGGCGATATCACGACCGCAACCATCGCCCATCTGGCCCGCTCGACGCCCGCAGAATTCACCTTCTCGGCCACCGATTTCAACAGCTACGGCACCGTTGATATCGCCGAAGGTGCCCCAAAACGCGTCAACGGCCGCATGACCGCCCCCGACCGGCCCGGCCTTGGCATCACCCCGATATATGAGGCTTTGGGCGACCCCGTGGCAAGCTACGGCTAAGGCAGATTGAACCCAAGCCACACCCTAT
>JBATTI010000355.1:0-2986 GCA_049670445.1 Albidovulum sp.
AGCACATCCAAGGTCAGGCTGACATTGGTTTCACCGGATTCAGCCAGCAATTCCGCCGCTTTGGCAAAATCAGCTTCCGGCGCGACCAGTTCGGTGGGACGGTGGCCGATCAGGCCGGGCGCGATGATCCCGGTCGATGGGGCCGCGGCGCCAAAATAGGCCGCCTGCAGGATCGAAGGCACGTCAATCGCATATTGAATGGCCTGACGCAGCTTCTTGTTTTGCAGTTTGGGATGGTCAAGGTTCATGCCCAGCCAGACATAGTAAAGCGACGGATTCTCGATCAATGCGCCGCCGTTGGGAACCCCCGCGCGGTAGCGTTCAACCGAACCCAATGACACGCGTGACAGATCAAGTTCACCGGCGTCAAAGGCGATTTCGGCGGTGTTTTCATCGTCAATCGGCAGGATTTCAATCGAATCCCAGACGGGTGCCTCGCCCTTCCAGTCGGGGTTCCGGGTCAGAACCGTCTTTTCCTTCGCCGCCCAGCTGCTGCGCAGATAGGGGCCCGATTCCGCCAGCGGATCGGTACCGATCTTGCCGCCGGCCGCCTCGGTTGCCGATTTTGAGATGATGTTACCAGTGATATAGGGCAGCGCGATCGTCCAAAGCGGCGCGAAGGGCGCGTTCAGCACGATCGTGCCTTCACGCTCGCCTGTCACTTCCACATGGCTCAGCGGCCCCATATCGGGCTTGTTGGGCGATTCAGTCGCATCCGCGATGATCCGCTCGAACGAATATTTCACGTCTTCCGCCGTCATCGCGCCGTGACCGTTGGTGAAACCGATGTCATCGCGCAGGGCGAATTTCACATGGGTCGGATCAACCTGTTCGATCATCGCCGCCGCATCCAGCTGCCAGCCCCATTCGGTGCCCGGTTTGTATTGGATCAGCTTGTTATAGACCGAGGCATGGATCGTCTCATCCACAACGCCCACGCTTTGCGCCGGGTCCATCGAACTCATATCGCCATAGTCACGAATGCGCAGCACACCGTCTTGCTGCGCCATGACGCCGCTTGCAAAACCCATCGGCAACATTGATGCCGCGCCAAGTGCGGTGGCACCTTTCAAGAAACCACGCCGTCCGACGGACGCCTTCTTCCATTCAATTCTCATGCTATTGCTCCAGGTTGGTTTATGAAAAAATTCTTGCGGAAAGTCGCGCAGTCATCTCGGCATTCTATTTGCGGATCTTGCGGTGCCCCCCCCACGGTGCATTGTTTTTGTGCAAAGGGTCTTTGCATCATCACTCTTGACGATTTCGGTTGTCTCGGGCTTGCACCGAGATTCCCTCCAACGGTCGGCAGATGTTGGATAAACGCTTGCCTGAAACAAGTGCGCGAGTATATATCACTATTAGCTAGTATTAGCACTACCGCTCAAACCCGATCATGAAATGCCCGGATGATCTCAAATTTCTCAGCCAACCTGAAACATGTCTGCGCAGAGCGTGTGTCGATTGCGCAGATCTGCCGTGACATCGGGATCAACCAGCAACAATTCAATCGCTATCTCAGCGGTGCGGGCATGCCTTCGGCCCATAACCTGCGCCGGATATGCGTGTATTTCAGCCTGAGCGAAAGCGACCTGCTGTCGGATCATGACGCCTTCGTCGGGCGCCGCGGGCGTATCACCTCCAACAGCCAGGCGGTACACAAAGACCCTTTCGCCAAGGCCTTTCCCGGCGATCTTTTGCGCCTGCGCCAATATGTCGGGGCCTATAATATCCACTTCCTGTCGCCCTCCTGGCCGGGCTGCATCATGATCGGGGCGTCATTCCTGGATGAAATCAACGGCCAGATCGCGGTTCGCACGATTGAACGCGGCTATGGCCCCTCCCGCGAGCCTTTGCAGCGCGCGCGCTATGACGGCAGGTCAAGCTATCATGGCAGCCGGATTTTTGTGGTCGAATTTGAAAGTGATCAGGAAGGCTCGATCTCTGAAACCGTCCTTTACCCCGCGCATCGCCAGCAACGGATGTACTTGCGCGGCAGGACCCTGGGCATCGCCTGGCGGCCAAGACGCATGCCCTATTCCGCCCGCGTCATCTGGAAACGCGCCGATGCCAGTTCCTCGCCCCGCGCAGTCCTTGCGCGTTGCGGCGTCTACCGGATTGAAAGCAAGGTTATTGACCCGACAGTCCGCGGCTTCCTGCTTGAGGAATCGGGCCTGTTTGGCGAGGAATGATCCATCCCGCGCTTGGCCCGGCCTTCTGTGCCTTACCCCTTAAGCGCCGCGCCAAACCACGGGCCGCGCCAAAACCGCGCCATCAACAGGGCCGCCGCAAAGACCAGCCCGACCACCAGCCCCAGCCAAAGCCCCGGCCCGCCAAAGCCCGCGTGAAAGGCCAGCACATAGCTGCAAGGCACCCCGATCAGCCAATAGCTGAATGCGGCAATGAACATCGGCGCGCGGGTATCTTGCACCCCGCGCAACAGCCCAAGTGCGATCACCTGCATCGCATCGAACAGCTGAAACAGCGCCGCCACCGCCAACAACACCACCCCGAATGACAATATCGCGGCGGCCTCGGGTTTGCCTTGGTCCAGAAACAGACCGATCAGCACATCGGGAAAGATCAACAGCACCGCAACCATCAACATGGCAATCACCGCCGACAGCCCCGTGGCCGCCACAGCACCATCGCGCATGCTTTGCACATCGCCCCGGCCCTCGGCATGCCCGACCCGCACCGTGGCCGCATTCGACAAGCCAAGATGCACCATGAAGCCCAGCGCCGTAATCTCCATCGCGATGCCGTGGGCCGCAAGCTCGACCGTGCCGATCCAGCCCATCATCATCGCCGTCGCAATGAACAGCCCGCTTTCCGCCAATCCGGTCAGCCCAACGGGCACGCCAAGCCGGAACACGCGCATGAAAGCCTGCCAATCGGGCCGCCAGAACCGCAAGAACAGCTGAAAGCGTTGCAGATCGGGGTCAAGCCAGGCGTAAAGCGCCAAGGCAATGAAGCTGAAGCCTTGCAC
>JBATTI010000356.1:0-3587 GCA_049670445.1 Albidovulum sp.
TTCGCGGAAGGGGCAAGGCCTGCGGGGGCATGGCAATGCCAAGCCCGAGCCGGTCGCGGAACACCCCGTCCGCCGTCACGTCTTTGCGTTGGCAGGTCTCCCGGCTTGCGGATGTCGGGGCAGTTGCCCCGGCGGCTGCCCCCCCTTCCCGGCGGATGCCAGTGGATTGGGGCGACCTCTCCGGTCACGGTCGCGGGGGCGGCTGCGCTTCGGCCCTGCGCGCCCAATGGTCGCAAAGCCTGTCGCATTCCCTCTTCGCCTGCCATATGACAGGAACCAACGCCGCCTCACCTGAGGCATGTGCCCTATCCTTGTCAAGCGACGGAGTGACCCATGAGCGAGCCAAAAACGACACCAGCCGTCGATGATAGCGCCCGTCACAACGCCAAGATGGCCAAGAAGAAGGCCGCGCGCGATAAGATCATGGCGACCAAAGAGGGCGAAAAGGGCCTGATCATCGTCCATACCGGGGCGGGCAAGGGCAAATCCTCATCCGGTTTCGGGATGATTCTGCGCTGCATCGCCCATGAAATGCCTTCGGCCGTGGTGCAATTCATCAAGGGTGCATGGTCCACCGGCGAACGCACCCTGATCGAGGCGCATTTCAGCCATCTGTGCCAGTTCTACGCGATGGGCGAAGGTTTCACCTGGGAAACCCAGGATAAGGAGCGTGATATCGCGGCGGCCCGCAAAGGCTGGGAAAAGGCCAAAGACCTGATCCGCGATGAGAATAACAAAATGGTGCTGCTGGATGAGATCAACATAGCCCTGCGCTATGATTATCTTGATGTGGCCGAGGTGGTAGCCTTCCTGAAAAACGAGAAACCCGCGATGACCCATGTGGTGCTGACCGGGCGCAACGCCAAGGAAGAATTGATCGAAATCGCCGATTTAGTCACTGAAATGACCCTGATCAAACATCCGTTCCGTTCCGGCATCAAGGGCCAGAAAGGGGTTGAATTCTGATGGCCCCCAAACGCCTTCTGACCGAATTCGGCATGGGCACATCCCTGCGCCGCCAAGATTATTCCGAGGCCGCGATTCGCGCTGTCAAAGACGCGCTGTGGCATAATTCGATCAATCTGGCAGAGCTTTTCGGGCGCGATAAGCAAGATATGCTGATTGATGTGGAAATTGGCGTACAAGAACCGGACCGCGTTGATATTGCGGCCATTCTGGCGGTATTTCCCTATGGCCAGCCGACCGTTCGTGCGGTCAAAGGCGGCCTTGACGTGCCTCGCCAAGACGGCGGCAAACCGACCGTGATTGCCAATGCCGCAATCTCGGTCTCGTTTGAGATGGAGGCCCAGAAATGACCGATCAGCGCTTCATCATCGAAATGGGCATGGGCAATGACCAATACGGGCAAGATTACCAAAAAGCCGCCCGCCGCGCGATCGAGGATGCCATCCGCCATTCCGCCATCCCGATGTTCGACGCACTTGCCCTTGATCCCGCGCAGATGCGGGTTCAGGTGACGGTGGGCGTGCAAAACCCCGATGCGCTGGACACAAAAGCCCTTGCAGCTGGCCTGCCGCGGGGGGCGGCCACGGTTACCGCCACGCATGGCGGGCTGAATGTCACCAACCCCGATAACGGCAATGTCATCGTGATCGCCACGGCCGCCGTCGAAGCCTTTTTGCCATATCAGGGCTGACAGATGGCGCGCCCCGGATATGAGCTGATCGCCTGGGATTTCGACGGTGTCCTGAACTGCAATATCAAGGACGGCGAATTTCTTTGGCATCGCAGTTTTGAGGCCGATCTGGGCGCATCGGCCACGCAGTTCGCGGCCTTCATGTTCCGCTCTGGCAGGTTTCATGACGTCTTGATCGGTCAGCGTGACGTGCTTGATCTTTTGGCGCAGTGGATTGCCGAATACGGCGTGGCGCATAGCCCGCAGCAGGTTCTTGATTACTGGTTGGCGAAAGATGCGCATGCCGACCAAGAGGTGCTGTCTTGGGTTCAGGCCCGCAACATCCGTTCGGTAATCGCCACCAATAACGAATTCCGCCGCGCCGCCTATATCTGGGGTCCGATGGGTTTTGGTGCGCATATGGCCAAGATGTTTGCCGCAGGCCCGATGGGGGTACGCAAACCCGATGCCGCCTTCTTTCGCCAGATAGAGGATTGGTCGGGCCTGCCGCCCGACAAGATCCTGCTGGTCGATGATGCCGAGGCCAATATAGCCGCCGCCCATAAATGCGGCTGGAACGCGTTCTTGTTCACCGATGCGGCGCGCCATCGGCTGCCGTTGCTTTTGGGGATTGAGGAATGACCAAGGCCCTGATGATCCAAGGTGCGGGATCGAACGTCGGCAAGTCGATGCTTGTGGCGGGCCTGGCCCGTGCGGCAGTCAGACGCGGGCTGAAGGTGGCACCCTTCAAGCCCCAAAACATGTCCAACAACGCCGCCGTCACCACAGACGGGGGCGAGATTGGCCGCGCTCAGGCCTTGCAGGCGCTGGCCTGCGGGCTTGAACCGCATACCGATATGAACCCGGTGCTTTTGAAACCCGAAACCGACACCGGCGCGCAGGTGATCGTGCAAGGCAAACGCCTGACCACCTTGCGCGCGCGCGATTATGCTGCCCTGAAACCACAACTTATGGCGTCGGTTCTCGACAGCTTCAACCGGCTCAAATCCGCAAATGATCTTGTCATCGTCGAAGGCGCGGGCAGCCCGGCAGAGGTCAATCTGCGCCAAGGCGACATAGCCAATATGGGCTTTGCCCGTGCTGCCAACGTGCCGGTGGTTCTGGTCGGTGATATCGACCGCGGCGGCGTGATCGCGCAGATCATCGGCACCAAAGCGGTGCTTGATCCGCAAGATGCCGCCATGATCGCGGGTTTTTTGATCAACAAGTTTCGCGGTGATCCGACCTTGTTTGATGATGGTTACCAGCTGATCAGGGCGCAATCCGATTGGCGCGGCTTCGGGGTTTTGCCCTATTTCCCCGATGCCGCGAAACTGCCTGCTGAAGATGCGCTTGATCTGGGCGGTGCCACCGGTGACGGCCCGTTGAAGATCGCCTGTCTGGCCTTGTCGCGGATTGCCAATTTCGACGATCTTGATCCGCTGAAGCTTGAACCCGCCGTCAGCCTTGCGATGGTGCGGGCGGGTGCTGCCATTGCTGGCGACACCAAGTTGGTCATCATTCCGGGATCGAAATCCACCCGGGGCGATCTTGCCTATTTGCGCGCACAGGGCTGGGACATCGACCTTGCCGCCCATATCCGCCGGGGTGGGCATGTCTTGGGTATTTGCGGCGGTTATCAGATGCTGGGCAAAACCATTGCCGACCCCGGCGGCATCGAAGGCGCGCCCGGCACCGACCCCGGCCTAGGCCATCTGGATATCGACACCGCGATGATCCCCGACAAACGCCTGACGCGGGTAACGGCGACCCATGCGCAAAGCGGTGCTCCGATGGAGGGGTATGAGATCCATATCGGCCGCTCTGACGGTCCGGCCCGCGCACGACCCTTCGCCCATATCGACGGCCAGCCAGAGGGCGCGACCACCCCCGATGGGCGGATCATGGGCAGCTATCTGCACGGCATGTTCAGCGGTGATGCGTTCCGCGC
>JBATTI010000357.1:0-1607 GCA_049670445.1 Albidovulum sp.
AGATAATCATATAGCTTTGTGCAAGGAGCGTGATGCCTTGAAGATGGAACGCGACCGGCTGTCGACCGACCTTGCGCAGTGTCGCGCCAAATCGGTAGCTGCCCCTGTCGCGGTTTCTGCCGCACCCACGTATCAGACCCGCAGGCCCGTAGGTCTGTCCGCACCACGTGGCGGTACTGGCGATTACCTGAATAAAATCAACGGCGTAGGTCCTGCGGTGGAAAAGCTTCTGAACAGCTTGGGTTATTTTCACTTTGATCAGATCGCGGCATGGTCGCCCGCCGAAGTTGCATGGGTTGATGACAACCTTGAGGGATTGAAGGGGCGCGCTACCCGCGACAACTGGATATCGCATGCCAGGTCGCTGTCATAAAGCGCTGGGGAAAGCTCGCCAAAGCGAAACGTTAGTCAAACAGGCAGCCATGTATCAGGTTTTCTTGCATCAAGCGCTGTTCCAATGATCCGCGCGCCACTGATATCTGCGCAAGATAACGGGCTTTTTGCGTCGCAAAGCCTCTGACTTCATCGACGGCTTGCTGGCTTGAAATCGCCGCAAACCGCACCGATTGCCCCGCACGAAATTGCACCAGAATATCCGTATCACAAGAGATGACCGTGGCAATCTTGGGGTATCCGCCGGTTGTCTGATGGTCAGCCAGAAGCACGGTCGCAACGCAGTCCCCCGACACCTGAACCGATCCGCGCACAATGGGTTCTGAGGGAATCGATAAAGCACCTTTCAGGCTTAACTCGGGCCCGCTAAGCCGCATCCCCATCCTGTCATAGGCATCGGTAACCTTGAACGGTTCAGACACAAAGCGCGCAGCGGCATCTTGCGCGAAATGCTGGTCCTGGGGGCCGATCACCACGCGAACAGGCCCCTTATGGGTAAAGTCGGGCGACGGGATCCCGCCCAGACGGTCGTCACGAATGGCCGCATCAAAGATCACCACGGATTGCCCGGCCCGCACCACACCGCCGCCAAATCCGGAGGTGGAATGCGTGGCCTGACTGCCAAGCCAATCCTCGCTTTCCAGCGCGCCGGCAAAGGCCAGATAGGCCCAGCTGCCGGCTTTTCCGGCACGGATGGCAAGCCGCTCGCCCTTGTTTATTGTCAAAATCGTCCAGGAGCTGGTCATTTTCCCCGCATGTTCGACGACAAAATCACCGCCGGTGATGGCAAGGGTTACGGCCCCCTCCTTGCACTGCAAAATCAAGCCGCCAAGGGAAATTTCAATTGCGCTTTGACCCGGCGCATTGCCAAGGGCCGCATGGGCTGCGTCAAAAGCCAAACGGTCCATCGGGCCCGAGGCGGACACGCCGTAGCGCATATTGCCGGGGCGGCCTGCATCTTGGACCGTGACCAGCGGTCCGGCGAATGAAACCGAAAACTCAGCAACCGGCATGAACGTCATCCTTGGCAAGACGTTTGAATGTCGCAAGGTCGATGCGTTCAAAGCTGACGCGGTCTCCTACATCGAACAAGAAGGGATGGGTCGGATCGCCCGTAAGGATCCGTGTCGGTGAGCGCCCGATGATCGACCAACCCGTCGGCATGGTGAGTGTCGTGATCAGGCATTGCGGCCCCGCGATGATGACGCTGCCTG
>JBATTI010000358.1:0-2373 GCA_049670445.1 Albidovulum sp.
AGTTGGTGTTGTCAAAGGTTCGGATGTATTCCCGGACAGGCTTAAACAGCTCAACCACCTTGTCGTAATCGGCGATATCGGAGGTATCCCCATCAAGCCCAAGATATTTCAGGGCCATCAGCATGATATCCGACGGGCTGTCGAGGATCGAGATCCCGCAATCCGCCAGTTTCGCCGCATTTTCCGGCTTAAAGATCAGGCCCATGTCGGACATGTCCGCATCAGGGATGCGTTCCTTGACCATGTCGACATTAAAGGTAAAGCCGACCGACCCCCACATATAGGGCACACCGTATTGGTTGCCTTCATCCCATCCCGACAAGATCCGCAAAATCTCGGGGTCCAGATTGGACCAGCCGGGCAGCAGCGCCTTGTCAAGTTTCTCATAAATGCCGGCCTGAATGGCACGCGGCATGTCAATGCCCGCATGGTCGACAACATCATACCCCGATGATCCCGCAAGCATCTTTGCCTGCGCCTCTTCGGCCGATGAATAGGTGTCGTAGACAACCCCAATACCCGTGGCAGCCTCAAAATCTTCCAGCGTCGTTTCGCCGATGTAATCGGCCCAGTTATAGACATTCACGGAGCCTGATTGTGCCCAGGACGGGCGGACGTAAGGCATTGCGAGTGTTGCACCCAAGGCTGCAAAAGTCTGACGTCTGTTAAATCTCATGATCTCTTTCCCCATTGTATTACCTGTTATCACCTTCGCAGCGTTTTGATCAGAACAACGCGACTCGGCAATTTGATCAAGTCAGTTTGATCCCGATTCGCTTGCAACGCGAAGTAATTTCTCGTTGATCGACCGCATTTCTGCCTCTGCAGGCGCTTTGGCCAGATCCATCACCGGAAGCACTTTACGCAACTGGTCGTGATGCTGGCGTACGCCATATTCCAGATCCGACAGGTGAAATCCGTCAAAGGCCGAGGATTTCATCGACTCGTTCGACCAGATCGTAAGTTGCTGATCTTCTGCAGATGTCTCGCGGTCGATGCGATACCCCAGATAGCGCGCGGCGCGGGCTTGGCGCGTTTCGTCGGGCTGGCGATATATGCTGCCGGTTACCCGGGTCTCTTGCGCCGATATCGGAATCTCTTGATAAAACTGAACCGTTTCCGGGGTGAAAACGAAGACCGCATTCGCAAACATTCCATAGTAGTTCCACGCTCTTTGCAGGCGCTTTGGCAACCAATCAAGCCGCGGAGAGATGTTGACATAATGCTTGACCGACCAGCGCCGTCCGGGCCGGTCGCCGTAAATCGCATCAGCGCGGTTCAGGCCGTTGGGCAAGAAGCTGTCTGTGTAGCTGCGGCCATAAAGATCTTGCAATGCTGGATGGGCAAGGGGGACGTGATAGCCCTCATTGTCCACATCACGTACCGACTTCCAGTTGACCGGCAAAGTCGCACCCCAGCTTGGGACTTCGGTCGGCAAGACGCCAGACGCGCGAAAGGCGGTGAAATCTTCATCAAAGGCTGACAGCCATTCGGCGACTGTCGGTTGCGTGCCGCCGGACAAAAAGCGCAAGAAGATAAAGCCGTGCCAAACCTCCATCTCAATCGGTTTCAGGCCGAAATTCTCCCGGTCCATACCGCCAAAGGTTTCGGGGCGCGCCGCCCCCCGCAAAGTGCCGTCAAGGTTATAGACCCAACCGTGAAAGGGGCAGACCATGGCGTTCTTGCAATGCCCCGATACCCCGTCCACAACCCGCGCGCCGCGATGGCGGCACAGGTTATGAAAGGCCCGCACCACGTCATCTTGCCCCCGCATCACCACCGCGCGTTCGCCCAAAAGGTCAAACGCCAGCCAATCGCCCTGCGCGGGAATGTCACTCACATGGCCAACGATCTGCCATTGCTTCAAAAATACTTCGCTGCGCTCCAATTCGAACAAAGCATCTGAATGATAGGTCCAGCCCGGCAGGCCCCGCCGATCCCATTCGACAGGGACGGCCATTGCACTTGATGGCATCTCATTCATGATCAGACCTCTTCCTTCATATTTTTCGATACCCAGTCGTGAAAGTCTCGGATCGCATATTCTTCTGGCATCAATGTTCCGTGGCGATAGGCCGGAGAACGCACCCCCCGCTGGTTCATCTCGGCCGCGGCCCCATCGTGCTCCATCACGATCTGCGCAAAAGCCGCGACTTCGGCGGCGTCGAACCCCGGCTGGTCAAGCGTTTCGGGGGCGAAATACCATTCGGCCACCAGACGGGTACGCTCCGGTCCCAAGGGCTGCAAGGTGACCGAGCGGACGTGGTCCACATGCGCCACAACAAACATCGTGGGATAGAGTGTGACGAAGTTAAAACCGTTTTGCCGTTCCTGCGGTGTCAAACCCGAAAACTCTGGCCCGCAGGCCTTCCC
>JBATTI010000359.1:0-11694 GCA_049670445.1 Albidovulum sp.
AATATACGGGCATAATCGGGCAACAAATACACATACAGCCACAAATGCGGATTGACAGACTCACCCGCCCGCCCACATCTTGGGGCCATAAGGGGGAGGAGATATGAGCATTGAGCGGATCAGGTCCTTGCCCTGCTGGCAGGGGCAAATCAGCGTAGAACCGCTGCAAGGCGGGCTTTCGAATGAAAGCTGGAAAGTGACGGATGAAGAGGGCAGCTATGTTGCCCGTTTTGGCACCGATTTCCCCTTTCACCACGTCAGCCGTGCGCAAGAGGTGATGGCGGCCCGGGCAGCCCACGCGGCGGGTTTTGCGCCACGGGTGCATTACTCGGAACCCGGCGCCATGGTTTGTGCCTTTCTGACCGCCCGCACCTGGGGCGAGGCGGATATGCGCGCCAATCCCGAAGCGATCGGAACCCTTTTGCGCGGGTTTCACCAAAAGATGCCTGCCCATGTCGCGGGCCCCGGGGCGATCTTTTGGGTGTTTCATGTCATCCGGGACTACGCCCAGACGCTGCAAGAAAATAACAGCCGCTTTGCCAGTGATCTGGCGGGTCTGACCGCCACCAACAAAGCGTTGGAGGCAGCACAGATGCCGATGCCGATCACTTACGGCCACCACGATCTGCTGCCCGGCAACTTCCTGGATGATGGCCAGCGGCTTTGGCTGATTGATTTTGAATATGCGGGCTTTGGCACCGCGATGTTCGATCTGGCCGGGGTGGCGGGCAATGGCGGACTTTCGGCCGATGAAGAAGGCTTGTTGCTTACCGCGTATTTCGGCGCGCCACCCGATGCGGCCATTTTGCAAAGCTTTGCCGCGATGAAGGCCGCAGCCCTTATGCGCGAAGCGATGTGGGCGATGGTGTCCGAGATTTTTCTGGCAGCACCGGGTGCGGATTACGAGGCCCATGCGCAAGACTATCTTTCGCGCCTTGCCCATTCGCTTGACAGCTATCAATCCCAATACGGAAAGCTTGTATCATGACCCTTCCCGCACAGGCCCAGATCGTTGTTATCGGCGGCGGTATCATCGGCTGTTCCACGGCTTATCATCTGGCCCGTGACCATAAGGCAGATGTCGTGTTGCTAGAGCAGGGCAAGCTGACAAGCGGTTCTACCTGGCACGCCGCCGGTCTGGTCGGGCAGCTTCGCTCTTCAGCCTCGATCACCAAGGTCTTGAAATATTCGGTCGATCTTTACAAGGATCTGGCGGCAGAGACGGGGCTGGAAACCGGCTGGAAGATGACGGGTTGTTTGCGTCTGGCCACCAATGAAGACCGCTGGACCGAATACAAGCGCCTTGCCACCACCGCCAAAAGCTTTGGCATGGAGATGCATCTTGTCTCACCCGATGAGGTCAAGCGCATGTGGCCCCTGATGGATACATCCGATCTTGTCGGAGCAAGCTGGCTGCCCACCGATGGTCAGGCCAGCCCATCGGATATCACCCAAAGCCTTGCGAAAGGCGCGCGGATGCATGGGGCCAAGCTGCATGAAGATGTGCGGGTTCTGGGCTTTGGCATGGACGCGGGCCGCATCACCAGTGTGAAGACCTCGCAAGGCGAAATTGCTTGCGAAAAAGTGGTGAATTGTGCGGGCCAATGGGCGCGGCAGGTCGGGGCGATGGCGGGCATCAATGTGCCTTTGCAGCCGGTCAAGCACCAATATATCGTCACCGAAAAGATCGAAGGTCTGGCCAGTGATGCGCCAACCCTGCGCGACCCCGACCGGCGCACCTATTTCAAGGAAGAAGTCGGAGGGCTGGTCATGGGCGGGTATGAGCCCAACCCGCAAATCTGGACCATGGATGATGTGCCGAATGATTGGGAATTCCGGCTGTTCGACGATGATTTCGACCATTTTGAACAGCATATGGATCAGGCTATTGCCCGGGTGCCGGCGCTTTCCACAGCCGGCGTCAAGCAGATGATCAATGGACCCGAAAGCTTTACGCCCGACGGCAACTTCATTCTGGGTGCAGCCTCTGAATGTTCGAATATGTATGTTGGTGCCGGGTTTAACGCCTTTGGCATCGCCTCTGGTGGCGGCGCAGGTTGGGTTTTGGCACAATGGGTAATGACGAATGAAGCACCATTAGATCTGTGGACGGTCGATATTCGCCGCTTTTCCGACATGCACCGCGACCGCCAATGGGTTGCCGACCGCACGGCAGAGGCTTACGGCAAGCACTACACCGTGGGTTTCCCGCATGAAGAATATACATCGGGCCGCCCGCGCATCACCTCGCCGCTTTACGCGCGGCTAAAGGGTCAAAACGCTGTCTTCGGCTCCAAACTGGGTTGGGAACGCCCGAACTGGTTTGCGCCCCAAGGTACCGAGGCAAAAGACATCTATTCCATGGGCCGCCAGAACTGGTTTGCCGCCGTGGGCGAAGAACACGCCCATGCGCGCGAAGCGGTCGGGGTTTTTGACCAATCCTCTTTCGCGAAATATGAGGTTATGGGGGCGGATGCCGCCGCCGCCCTTGACTATATTTGCGCCAATGATGTGACCCGCAGCCCCGGACGGCTGACCTATACCCAACTTCTCAATACCCGCGGCGGGATAGAGGCCGATCTGACCGTGGCCCGGCTTGCCCATGATCATTTCTACATCGTCACCGGAACCGGCTTTCGCAGCCATGACCTGGCCTGGATCGCGGAGCATTTGCCCAAGGGCGATGTGGCGATCCGCGATATCACGGAAGACTGGGGCACGCTGTCGCTTATGGGGCCGAAGGCGCGTGATGTTCTGGCACAGGTCACCGATGCTGATGTTTCAAACGCGGCCTTTCCCTTTGGTCATGTGCGCGAGATTTCGATTGCAGGAACCCGGATCCGTGCCTTGCGTATCACCTATGTCGGAGAGTTGGGCTGGGAATTGCACATCCCCCTTGCCGATACCGGTGCGGTTTATGATGCGCTGATGACGGCGGGGGCGGGGCAGGGGATACGCCCGCTTGGCTACCGCGCGATTGAATCGCTGCGGCTGGAAAAGGGGTACCGCGCGTGGTCCTCCGATATCACCCCGAATGACACGCCGTTTGAGGCGGGCCTTGGCTGGGCGGTGAAGATGAAGAAAAACGCAGCCTTTTTGGGCCGCGAGGCGCTTGAAGCGGCCTTGTCAGGCCCGCTAACCAAACGCCTTGTCGGTTTCACGATTGATGATCCGAAAGCGGTTCTTCTTGGCCGTGAAACCATTTTGCGCGATGGCCAGCCGGTCGGCTATCTGACCTCGGGTGGCTATGGCTATACTTTGGGCAAGGGCATCGGTTACGGATATGTGCGCAATGATGCCGGGGTAAGCGACGAATTCCTGGCGTCCGGTCGGTATGAGCTGGTGGTGGCAAATGATCGGTTCCCGGCCCGGATCGGGCATGAGCCGTTCTACGACCCCACCAACAGCCGCATCAGGGCCTAAAGCCGTCGAAGCACCAGACCGTGGCTTGGCACTGTTCCCGCCTCGCCGGGCATCGAGACATAGGGCGCGGTAAGTTCGGCAATCTCAACCCGGCCCCCTGCGGCATGGTCTGCAACCGCTTGGGAAAATCCGGCTTCCCACAGGGATGTCTTGACGGTCAGCACGATGATTCCCCCCGCACGGCAGGCCCGGATCAGCTCTGGCAGGCCCTCGGGCCCGACATGGCCGGTGGTGAAAACACCGGCAGAGATAACCCCGGCGAATTGCCCGTCGGCAAAGGGCAAATCCGCGCCAAGGGCCAGTTGGTGCAAGGCGGTATAGGCGCCTTTGGCCTTGGCAACTGCCAGCATTCCGGTTGAAATATCAAGGCCTTCGACGGCCGGGTAGCCCATGATCCCCAGCCATTCACCGATCAGGCCGGTGCCGGTGCCGGCATCCAGCAAAGGGGCGGCGCCTTTGGGCAGATAGCGGGTCAAAAGGGCGAGGCAAACCGACGGGTGGCGGTACCCGGCGCGCGCCATTTCATCGTCATAGGTCGCCGCCCAGGCATCATATAGGGCCGCGACTTCATCCGCACCTTTGGCGCCGTAAACTGCGCCCAGATGCCCGTCATGTCCGCTTGCCGCCATCATCCACCTCGTCCCGCGTTATTTCTTGGGGGAGACTATAGCCAAAGGCCCAAAGCTGTGAAACCTTTCTGGCAACGGAGGTGCCTGATGACCGATACCCAAGACCAAAATGCCGCCCTTGCCGCCATGGCCACGATCCCGGCCTTGCAAAACGCAGGGAAACCCGTGCGCCTTGGCGGCCTGACCAATCTGGTGTTTCGCGCGGGTGACTATTGTTTGCGTCTGCCGGGTAAGGGCACCGAAGAATATATCGACCGCGCGAATGAGGCGGTGGCCGCGCGTGCAGCCGCGGGGGCCGGTGTGGCGCCCGAGGTTGTTCATGCCGATGCAAAAACCGGCCTGATGGTCACGCGGTTCATCGACGGTGCCGTCACCATGACACCAGAGGCGTTTGGCGCAAGGCCAGGCGCACCCGCCCGCGCAGGGCAGGCCTTCGCGAAACTGCACAGTTCGGGCGCCCAATTCCCCTTCAGGTTTGAGCTTTTCGCGATGATCGACGACTACCTGGGTATCCTTGCCACCAAGGATGTGGACCTGCCGCCCGGCTATCACGATGTGGTGGCCGAAGCCGAGGCGGTGCGCGCCGCGCTGAATGCCCATCCTTTGCCGCTCGCACCCTGCCACTGCGATCCGTTGTGCGAAAACTTCCTTGATACAGGCGATAAGATGTGGATCGTCGATTGGGAATATTCGGGCATGAACGATCCGATGTGGGATCTGGGCGATCTTTCCGTTGAGGCGGGGTTTGATGCGGCACAAGACGGTGAGTTGCTGCAGGCCTATTTCGGCGCTGAACCAAGTGCCCGCGATCACGGCCGGATGGTGATTTATAAGGCGATGTGCGATCTTTTATGGACGCTTTGGGGGTTGATCCAACTGGCCAACCAAAACCCCGCCGATGATTTTCGCGCCTATGCGGACGGGCGGTTTGCCCGTTGCAAGGCGTTGATGGCCACCCCCGAATTCGCCCGCCATCTTGGGGCTATCGCCAAGGGTCAGGCTGGCTCTTCGTGCCCATAATAATGGCTGACGACATGTTCAGCCTCGGCAAAGAACAGCCAGCGCTGCGCGAAGGCCCCCGCCAGATGCAAGGCCAGCGCCAATAGCGTGGAAATCAGCCCGGTGGGCAGCACCAAAAGCACCAGTGCCGGCAATGCCGCCCCGACCAGAACCGCGATGATCCGCAGCTTTTTCGCGTGTTTGCGGCCAACGACATGGACCATTTCGCGCATCACATAATTGCCTGCGGTATGGGCGGGCATGAAGACCCGCATATCACCCAAGGCCCCAAGCCCCGTGGCCGAACCAAGGCTGGCGCCGTGGTCGGCAAAACGCCCGTCACCCAAGGCGAAAGCCGCAATCATGGCAACACCGGCCGTCAGGCATAACAGGGCTGCAAACCCGCCCAGGCCTGCCAGAATCCCGCCGCCTGCGGCTGCAAAGGCTATGAACATGACTGGTGTGGTCCAGTGGTTCCAGCGCGGCACGGTCTTAAGCTGCGCATAGATCATCGAGGTGCAAAAGATCGTCGCCACGCACAGCAGGGCCGCGATAATCCCCAAGGGGCCACCGACGAAGCCTTGCGCTTCGGGCCAAAAGGCGGCGGCCAAGGCCACGGGCGCCGTTGCCAGAAGTGCCGCAACCGAGGCCCAGCCCTCGCGGCTAAGCCAGCTTGTGCGCCACTGGGTAAAGGCCAGCAGTGCGCGTTGCGGATTGCCAAGGTGGAAGGTCGAGGCCAAAAGCCCCGCCACTGCAAAGACATAGCCCGCACCGAAGGCAACCAAGGCCAAGGTGCCATGCGGCTGGATCAGGCCGATATTGAGCATGAACAAAAAACCGAACCCAAGGCCCGACAGCACAGTGAACAAAATGACGGAAGGGGCGGGATGCATCAGATTTTCTCCAGCAGACGGTCAAGCCATCCGGCAAAACCTTTGGCTTCAATGTCCAAAAGCGGCGCAAGCGGCGAGGCCTGATCGGGCCGGCCTTTCTTGCGCGGCGGCAAATAGCGGTTGACGGGTTTGGTGCCAAGTTCGGGCATAAGGGCAAAGCCCTCGCGTTCGGTCACAAGCTTGCTGACCGCGCTCTCGGGGTCGCCCAGATCGCCGAAATGCCGCGCGCCGGTGGGGCAGGTGCGCACACAAGCAGGTTCGCGGTCTTCCTTGGGCAGGTTTTCGTTGTAGATACGGTCAACGCAAAGGGTGCATTTCTTCATCACTCCGGCGGCCTGATCCAATTCGCGCGCGCCGTAGGGGCAGGCCCATGCGCAAAGTCCGCAGCCGATGCAAGCGTCTTCATTGACCAGCACAATCCCGTCTTCGGCGCGCTTGTAGCTTGCCCCCGTCGGGCAAACGGTTACGCAAGGCGCATCTTCGCAATGGAGGCACGACCGGGGGAAGTTAACCACCTGCGGCGGCGCGTCATCGGGGGTGATTTCATAGCTGTGCACACGGTTCAGGAATGTCCCGGAAGGGTCTGATCCGTAAGGATTTTGATCCGACAGCGTGACCCCGTAGCCCTGATCGTTCCAGCCCTTGCAGGCGGTGACGCAAGCATGGCAGCCGACGCAGGTGTCAAGGTCGATGACCAGCCCAAGTTTCTTGGCCGATGGTGGTGGTAATGCGGTCATGCCCGTTCCCCCTTGGCCGGTGGAACCGGCGATGTCAGTGGCCCGAAGGCCGGTTGTGCCTCGGCTGGCGCATCGACGCGTTCGACCTTTACGCGCAGATCGAACCACGCCGCCTGACCGGTGATCGGATCAGAATTGGCCCAGCGTCGCCCATCGCCGCGATCGGGTAAAAGCTCGTCAATCAAATGGTTCAGCAAGAAGCCCCTGGTGGCCTCTGGCGCGCCCTCATCCAAGGCCCAGGCTCCTTTGCGTTTGCCAATCGCATTCCAGGTCCAGATGGTGTTTTCATTCAGCGCCGCCATAAGCGCCACGGGTGCCGTGATCTGACCGGAGGGCGAGGTGACGCGCGCCCAATCGCCGTCTTTGAAACCATGCGCCTCCCAAATCCTGGTGGGCAGATAAAGCGGGTTTTCCCCGTGGATCTGGCGCAGCCATGCGTTTTGCCCGCCCCAGCTATGATACATCGCCATTGGCCGTTGGGTCAGGGCGTGAATGGGGTAATCCGCGCCCGCATCTTCGCCAAAGGGCGGGTACCAGACCGGCAGCGGATCCATCGTGGCCTTGATCCGTTCGCGCAGGTGGTCAGGGGGCTGGCGTTCGTGAAACCCTTCGGCGGCAAGCTGAAAGCGCCGCATCGGTTCGCAATAAATCTGGAAAATATAGGGCTGCGGGGCATCAAAAAAGCCCATCTTCACGGCCCAATCCTGATAACCGGCGTTCCAGGGTTTGAAGAATTTGGCATCCTCGGGCACTTCGGCGGTAAAGAAGCCGCCATTGGCGATATAGGCGTTGATCTGGTTGGGGTTCGGTTTGCCGCGCCCCACATCTTTGCCGTCACCGCGAAAGCCCATCAACGGCCCCACACCGGGGCGGCGTTCGTGGTGGACGATGTAATCGGCGTAATCGGTATATTTGGCCTGCCCGTCTTCGGTCACGAAGCCCGGCAAACCCAGCCGTGCGGCCAGATCAATCAGCACGGATTGAAAGCCGCGCACATCGCGGTCAGGCTCCACCACCGGCCAGCGGATCGCATCGGCGGCGTGGTCGGCCTCGCAGATCGGGCGGTCCAGCATGCTGATGCAATCGTGGCGCTCCAGATAGGTGGTGTCCGGCAAGATCAGATCGGCATAAGCCACCATTTCCGAGGCATAGGCATCCGAATAGATGATCCGCGGGATTTTGTATTCACCATTGCCATTCTTGGCGGTGAGGGAGGCCATTACCTCGGCGGTATTCATCGAGGAATTCCACGCCATATTGGCCATATAAAGCAACAAAGTGTCGATCTTGTAGGGGTCGCCCGCCACCGCATTGGGGATGACCATATGCATCAGCCCGTGGGCCGAAAGCGGGTTGTCCCAGGTGAAGGCCTTGTCGATGCGCGCGGGGCTTTGATCATCAAGCTTCAATGCCAGATGTTCGGGGCCATGCGGAAAGCCAAGATGCGGCCCATCCAGAGGGCGACCGGGCATGAAATAGCTGTGGGGCGTGGGATGGGCATGGCTTGGCTTGGGGTAGGGCGGCTTGAAGCGGAAACCGCCCGGCACTTCGACGGTGCCCAAAAGGATCTGCAAGACATGCAGGGCGCGTGCGGTCTGAAAGCCGTTGGAATGCGCCGAAATGCCCCGCATGGCGTGGAAGGAGACCGGGCGGCCAACCATTTTTTCGTGCACTTCACCGCGAAAATCGGTCCAGCTTTGGTCAATCGTGACGGTTTGATTGAAGGCCACGTCGGCGATCTCTTCGGCGAGGCCGCGGATACGGTCGGCGGACACGCCGCAAGCCTCGGCCACGGCCTCGGGCGCATATTCTGCGGCAAGATAGCGTTCTGCCATATGCTGAAACACCGTGCGGCACCCGTTGTGGGTGGCGCCCAGATCGGGGCGGATGCCTGCGCGGTCGTAGGGGGCGGGTTCGCCGGTATTTTTGTCGATCACCAAGGGCTTGCCCAGATCGTCGCGCAGCAACAGGCCTTTTTCCTCGCCCTCCGTCTCATCCACCAGACAGGGCGAATTGGTCCAGCGCGCAAGGTAGTCAAGATCAACCTTGCCTGCCACCAACAGTTCATGAATCACCGACAAGATCAGCAAGCCGTCGGTGCCGGGTGTGATCCCGATCCAATCATCCGCCACGGCATTATAGCCGGTGCGAATGGGGTTGATGCCGATGAACCGCCCACCGCGTGCCTTCAGCTTCCCGATGCCCATCTTGATCGGGTTGCTGTCATGGTCTTCGGCCACGCCGAACATGACGAAAAGCTTGGTGCGTTCCCAATCGGTCTGGCCAAATTCCCAAAACGCGCCGCCCATCGTATAGATGCCGGCCGCCGCCATATTGACCGAACAAAAACCGCCGTGGGCTGCGTAATTGGGCGTACCAAAGGCCTGCGCCCACATGCTGGTAAAGCTTTGCGATTGATCGCGCCCGGTGAAAAACGCAAGCTTTTCCGGGGCTTTGGCGCGCAAAGGTGCCAACCACTGGGTCGCGGTTCCCAGCGCCTCTTCCCAGGAGATTTCTTCAAACGCGCCCGATCCGCGAGGGCCCACGCGGCGCAGCGGCTTGCGCAGCCGCGACGGGGCCGTCACTTGCATGATCCCGCTTGCGCCTTTGGCACAAAGCACACCTTTGTTGACAGGGTGGTCGCGGTTGCCCTCGATATAAGAAACCTTACCGGATTTCAGGTGAACATTGATGCCACAACGGCAGGCGCACATATAACAGGTGGTCTTGCGGATCTCGTCCGAGACCTTGGGAGAAGTTTCCAGTTTTGGCTGCTGATATGTCATGTTTTTCCCTGTTCCCGGCCCAAGCGCGCGAAGTTTCTTCCTTATTGCCCTGAATGGCAACCCCTTGAAATCATATTGTAATTTTCGGAGTCAAACATTCGCTTTTGTCATATTAGCCTGCACGGCGGTCACGGCGATCATGTGAAACACATCCTCGGCGCTACATCCGCGCGACAGATCATTGGCCGGATAGGCAAGGCCTTGTAAAATTGGCCCTATCGCAGCGGCCCCACCGATCCGTTGGGCGATCTTATAGCCGATATTGCCTGCATCAAGATCGGGAAAGACAAAGACATTCGCCTGCCCAGCCACGGGCGAGTCCTTGGCTTTGCTTGCCGCAACATCGGGCACGAAGGCCGCGTCAAACTGCAATTCTCCGTCGATCAAGAGCTTGGGCTCAGCCGCGCGCACCAATTGGGTGGCCTCGCCTACCTTGTTTACTTTGGGGTGTTTGGCACTGCCATGGGTCGAGAATGACAACATTGCCACGCGCGGCTCGGCCCCTGTCAGCGCCTTGAAGGAGGCGGCCGAGGCGCGGGCGATACCGGCAAGTTCGGTGGCATCCGGATCAATGACCAGCCCGCAATCGGCAAAGACGACCGGGGTCGCCTGGCGCTGATGGGCGTCTTGCAGCAACATGAGGAAGAAGCTTGAAACCAATGCGGCATCAGGGTTTTTTCCGATCACCTGAAGGGCCGCACGTACCGTGTCGGAGGTTGTCGCAACCGCGCCGCCAAGCGTGCCATGGGCCATGCCTTGCCGCACCAGCATCGCGGCAAACATCAGGGGTTGGCGCATGGCCGCGCGCGCCGCATCAAGGGTTAGCCCCTTATGCTGGCGCTGCTGATGGAAGCTTTGGGAGAACCCCTCGTGCAGATCGGAGGTGGCAGGGTCCATAATCTCGATCCCCGACAGATCGGCACCTTGTTGTGCGGTGATTTCGGCACGCACAACGTCGGCCCGACCCACCAGAATGATCCGGGCGATACCCTCACGGCGCGCCCTTATGGCGGCGGCAACCACGCGCGCATCCTCGCCCTCGCTCAGCGCGATCACCCGATCAGAGCGCGCAGCTGCGGTCAGGATGTTTTCCATCGCAGTCTTTTGAAGGCCGGTGTCTTGAGGGGCAGTCATGTTCACATCACCGAATGCAAAAGGCCAAGGCCCGAGAGGATCATCAACAGCACAATCGCCATGCGCCGGAAGCTTTGGGGCGACGCCGCAAGAAAATGCCGCCCCCCAAGCCATAGCCCCAGCGCCAGCAAAGGGGCCGCCAGCGCAAAGACTTTGAGCGTGTCGCCGGTCACCATACCATTGGCCCACAAAACCGGAAGTGCCACAAGGTCAATCGCGGTAAGATATGCGACCATGGTTGCACGAAACACCGGGGCGGCGATCGGCTGTGCCGCCATGAACGCGGCTACGGGCAAGCCACCGACCGCTGCGCCATTGGCAATGCCCGAAGCCACGCCCACACCCGCATGGCCAAGCAGATTTATCGGTTTGCGCAACGTCCAGCCCGCCAGCAAAATAAAGCTCATGATCAATATTAACAAAGATATCGCCAGCCGGGCGGGGTCGGCGCCCACGCGCGCCAGCAGCGTCACCGACACCGGCATCGCCACCGCCGCCCCCGCCAGCATCGGCCATATGCGGCGCCAGTCGATCAGCCCGGAAATCCCGCGTAACTGACCGGCAGTCATGGCAATTTCGCAAAGCATCACCACCGGCACCAGCAAGACCGGGTTGGTGATCAGCCCTGAGAAGGCCACGACCAAAGCCGAAAAGCCAAAGCCGGAATAACCACGAATGAAGGCCGCAATGAAGAATGCGGCCCCCAAGGCCACCGCCGGGCCCAAGTCAAGACCCAGCGGTATCACCATCATCAGACGCCGGTTTGCGGGCGCATATCGGCCTTGTCGATCCCGGCCACGGCAACCGGCTTTTTCATGGCATCGCGGCGGAAAGGCTCTCCCAGCTCTTGGTTGATCATTGCCTCGATCAGCGTGGTCTTGCCATGTTTCATCTGGTCTTCGACCGCCTTGCTGAGGGCTGCTGTCAGCTCTTCCATCGTGCGAGCGACGATGCTTTGCAAGCCACATGCCTTGGCGATTCCGGCATAGGATACCTGCTCGTCCAGCTCTGTCCCGACGAAGTTGTCTTCGTACCAAAGGGTCGAGTTGCGCTTTTCAGCACCCCACTGGTAGTTGCGGAAAACGATCTGCGT
>JBATTI010000360.1:0-6583 GCA_049670445.1 Albidovulum sp.
AACCACGGTGGCGGCGGTGGCCGCTTATTTCCGCCGCTTCAAGCAACGCTGGCCGACGGTTTCCGATCTGGCGCATGCAGCGGATGCGGATGTCATGGCCGACTGGGCCGGGCTTGGCTCTTACGCCCGCGCCCGCAATCTGTTGAAATGCGCGCGGGTGGTGACACGGGATTTTGGCGGCATTTTCCCTGAATTAGAGACTGATTTGCAGACCTTGCCCGGCATCGGCCCCTATACGGCTGCCGCGATTGCCGCGATCGCCTATGATCGGCCCGCAGTCGTGGTTGACGGCAATGTCGAACGCGTCGTGGCCCGGCTTTTTGCGGTCGAGGTGCCCCTGCCCGTGGCCAAGCCGGAGCTTACCCGCCTTGCCGCAAACCTGACCCCTGCCCAACGCCCCGGCGATCATGCGCAAGCGATGATGGATCTTGGCGCGACGATCTGCACGCCACGAAACCCCGTTTGCAGCCTTTGCCCGCTAAGCCGGTTTTGCCTGGCCTTCAGCCAAGGTATCGGCCCTGATCTGCCGCGCCGCTTGCCGAAACCCGAAAAGCCGACACGTTTCGGCATCGCTTATGTGGTTCGGCGCAATGATGGCGCCTTGTTGCTGGAACGCCGCCCCGACAAGGGCCTTTTGGGCGGTATGCTTGGCTGGCCGGGGAGTGAATGGGGCACCGCACAGCCCGCGCCGAAGCCACCGTTACAGGCCGACTGGCGCAAGATGGGCGTTGAAGTGCGCCACACTTTCACGCATTTCCACCTGCGGCTGGATGTGATGATGGCCGATGTCGGCCCCGATACCCGCCCTGCCGACGGCGGCTTCATCGCGCCCGCAGATTTCCGCCCCGCCGATCTGCCAACCGTGATGCGCAAAGTGTATGACGCGACCCAGACCACGCCTTCAGGTGGTTGAGCGTCGCGGTTTCGCGGTTTACGGTCCCTCTAGCTGGAATGTTGGGTAATCCATGTCGAACCAACGCAACGATGCGCATCCACAAGCAGCCTTGCCATTCTGGCTGTCGCTGGGCCTTTTGCCTTTGGCCTGGCTTGGGGCGGTTTATGGCGGCTGGACGGTTGTGTTGCTGCCGGCTTACGCTTGGGTGTCCATATCGCTGATGGATGCCGCGCTGGGGCTTCAACTAAGCAATGCCAACACCGATACGCCCGAGGCCGATTTGTTTTGGCATCGCCTGATCACGATAATCTGGCTGCCGATCCAGATCGTGGTGATCTATGCAATGATCTGGTGGGTGACCCATACGGGCCATCTGGCCTTGTGGGAAAAGTTTGCGCTGTTTTTCGGCGTTGGGGTGATTTCCGGTTCAGTCGGGATCGTCTATTCGCATGAGCTGATGCACCAGAAGAACCGGCTGGAACGCTGGCTGGGTGATCTGTTGCTGGCGACGGTGCTTTACAGCCATTTTCGCTCGGAACATCTGTTGGTGCATCACCGCTATGTGGGCACCCCGCGGGATGCGGTTTCGGCACGCTATAACGAAGGGTTTCACGGCTTTTTCCTGCGGGTGCTATGTTCGGCCCCGCAGTCCGCATGGCGCGCGGAACGTCAGCTTTTGGCGCGCGCCGGGCTGGGTGCGCGCCATCCACGCAACCCCTTTTGGCGCTACGGCGCTTTGCAGATTGCCGGGCTTTTGGCGGCCTATGGCTTGGGCGGCGGGGCCGGGTTGGGGTTTTTCGTCTTTCAGGCATTGGTGGCCGTTTGGCAGCTAGAGCTGGTCAATTACGTGGAACATTACGGGTTAAGCCGCGAATATCTGGGTGAGGGCAAGTATGAGGCCGTCTTGCCGCGCCATAGCTGGAACGCGACGCAGAAGGCCTCGAACTGGTTCTTGATCAATCTGCAGCGCCATTCGGACCACCACTCAAAGCCCGACCGGCGGTTTCCCTTGCTGCAAACCTATCCGGCGAGTGAAGCACCACAATTGCCCTACGGCTATTCGGTGATGACAACCTGCGCGCTGGTCCCGCCTTTGTGGCGACGCATGATGAACCGCCGGGTAAGGGCATGGCGCAAGGAGTTCTACCCCAAAATCACCGATTGGACCGCCTATGACCAAGGCGGTCTGCCAATGCCGAAAGGGGCAAGTTAAACGACAAAAAAGCCCCGCCGATCGAATCGGCGGGGCAAGGTGAGTGCTTATGGTCAAGCCACAGGCACCGGCGGTAAACTTGAATTAGTGACGGCGACCTGCCTGATCTGCTTCCATCTCGGAACGGATCTGCTGGCGCAAAATGTCGATGGGCACCATCTTGCCGTCGCGGCGGAAGTGCCAGTAGGTCCAGCCATTGCAGCTTGGCGCACCTTCAAGATGGGCGCCGACCTGATGGATTGATCCTTTGACATCATTGCCAACCAATGTGCCATCGGCGCGTACTTTCGCCGTCAGGCCACGCGGTGAGGTCAAAAGCTCTCCGGGGCGCAGCATGCCGCGTTCGACCACCTGGCCAAAGGGCACGCGCGGTTCGGCGCGCTTTGAGCCGGTAATTTCCAGCGCCTCTTTATCGAACTTGCGGATCTTTTCGATGCGCTTTTCGGCCACGGCGCGGTAAGCCGCCTCGCGCTCAATCCCGATGAATTCGCGGCCCAGCATCTTGGCGACAGCTCCGGTGGTGCCGGTGCCAAAGAACGGATCAAGCACCACATCGCCGGGGTTGGTCGTGGCCACCATCACACGGTGCAGCAGGCTTTCGGGTTTTTGCGTGGGATGGGCCTTGTCGCCGGCATCATCCTTCAGCCGCTCATGACCAGTGCAAAGCGGCAAGACCCAGTCAGAGCGCATCTGCACCCCTTCATTCAGCGCCTTTAGCGCCTCATAATTGAAAGTATATTTGCCGCCTTCGGATTTCGACGCCCAGATCAGGGTTTCATGGGCGTTGGTAAAGCGTTTGCCGCGAAAATTCGGCATCGGGTTCGACTTGCGCCAGATCACATCATTAAGGATCCAGAAGCCCTGGTTTTGCAGCTCTGCCCCCATCCGAAAGACGTTGTGGTAAGAACCAATCACCCAGATCGCCCCATTGGGCTTCAAGATGCGGCGCGCAGCCGACAGCCAATCGCGGGTGAACTTGTCATAGACCGCGAAGCTTGAAAACTGATCCCAATGGTCATCGACCGCATCAACCTTGGAATTGTCGGGCCGGTGCAGATCACCGCGCAATTGCAGGTTATAGGGCGGATCCGCGAAAATCAGATCGACCGAGCATTCAGGAAGCGACCGCATCACCTCGATACAATCGCCTGCAATAATCTGGTTCAGCGGCAGTTTTGCCGCCTGTTTTGTCGTTGTCATTGTCATCTCTGCCTCGCTCCGGTCTGACGCCGGTTGTTGGCCTTAAGATGATTCAGGACTGATTCGCCGTCAAATTCTTTTTTGAATCAACGGTTTACGATTTTCCCTTGATACAAGATATTGTGTACCGGTCGGAATGAACGTCTATGATGTGGGGTTACACCAAGATTTTGCAGCGCAAGCAGGTGGTCCTTGGTGGGGTAACCTGCGTTCTTGTCCCAGCCATATCCGGGGTTCTGTTGCGCCAAATCCACCATGATCCGATCGCGTGTCACTTTTGCCACGATGGATGCAGCCGCAATTGACTGTGATCGGCCATCGCCCTTTACCAGTGCTTCGGCAGAAATCTGAAAACCCCGCGGGATCATATTGCCGTCGATCAGCACATGGTCGGGCACCACGGCAAGGCCTGCCACCGCGCGGGTCATGGCCAGATGGCTGGCGCGCAAGATGTTAAGATCGTCGATTTCCGCAACCGTGGCCAGACCAACGGCAACCTGAGCTGCATCCATGATCAGATCGTACATCGCCGCGCGTTTGCCCGCGCTGAGCTTTTTGGAATCGTTAAGCCCGGTCGGAACAGCCTGCGGGTCAAGTACGACGGCGGCGGCCACTACAGGGCCACAAAGCGGGCCACGACCGGCTTCATCCACACCGGCCACAATCGCCAAGCCGCGCGATATGGCGGCCTGTTCAAAACTGAAATCGGGCTTTGGAATCATGCGCTTCACATTGCGGCAAAGCTGATGATGTGCAACAAAAAAGGGGCGGATGGTGAAACATCCGCCCCAGTCAGGATGCAACCGTTTGGGGGTGGTCGCATCCCTGGTCGACCTAGTAGCCCGAGTTTCCGATCCGAAATCCGTAGCCGCGCAAGCAGCGGGTTCCGTACACTTGTTGAGGGCCGTGACCCGTGCGCGCTCTGAAGCTGCAATCCTGCGGCAACCGGTACACAGAACCCAAACGGTCGACGCAGCGCGCCGAGACGACATCCCGCCAGCGACCGTTGACCGATACTTCACGCACACATTTGGCCGGAATTACCTTGCCGCGGTTCATATTCTTACGGCCGAGCTTGTGTTTTTTCTGGGGGCCGCGATTTTGCCAGTCATCATCATCATAATAACCCCGGCCCGAATTGCCGGTGAACTGTTGGTTCTTGTTTTTGTTCGCCTGGCTCAACAGCAATGCAAGTGCGCCAACGCCAATGATGATGCCCAGCGTGTCATCCGATTTTTTGTCACGTGCCTCCACCTGGGTGGCGGGCAGGCTGGTTATTGCCAGCGCAAGCGCCGTGACAAAGGCAGTTATTTGGCGTTTCATCTTGTGTCCTTTCTTGAAGCTGAGATCCGACAGATGGCCCGAACGTTTGTCACCCAAAGGTGCAGTCCAACCCGTTGGCAGGGCAATAACGCGCGGCCGCTATCAGATAACCGGCCAGACGGAGCGCTTTGCTATTGATTAGCCATGCGGCTGCGGGCAGGTTTCTGCCTATGAAAAAGCAACGCATCATTTCCGCCCTGCTTGTGGCCACGCTGGTTTTCCCGGCAACCGCCTGGGCCGACTGCACGGTCAAATACAAGGCAAAACAGGATAACCCGCTGCGGCTTCAGGCCGGATCGGCGACCTTGCCCGATGCGGCTTGTGCCTCCAAGGCGAAGGCTGCGGCGGCGCTGGCAGCGGATTTGAAAGACAAGGGCTGGACGCTTCTGGCTATCACGGCCATCGTGCCGTCAAACTAAATCACGCTTTTGGGGGGCATGATGCAAGGTGAAGCCAATCCTGCGGGCGACGTCGTTCAATCGGGTAACCGGGTTATGGTTTGGGGCATTGCCGCAATCGTCGCGATTTTGCTGGCGACCGCGTTGTTCTTGTTTCTGACCCTGCCTGATGCCAATGCATTCAACGCAAGAGTCGAACGGATATTCGTCGAAAACGATGCGCTGACCACCGGTGATCAGATCAAGCTTTTGGAAATCCTTGCCCAATCAGGCACCAGCTTTTCCGCGGTTTTGTCCAGCTACCGCATGGTGATCTTCGTGCTGTTGGTGTTTGCAGCCGCCCTTTTGATCGCGTCTTTGGTGTTTTTGGTCATGATCTTGTCACTGAACCGCCGGATGGGAGCGATCCAGAAACAGGGCATTCAGGTGGCAACGCTGCTGATCAGCCGCGCCGAAAATGCCGTTGTGCTGAATGATATGGAATTCAAACTGACGGAAGCCGCGATTGAGACCCTTTCGGTTCTGGCCGAAGCAAGGATGGATGGTGACGTTTTATCGGGTGCAGAGATTGAGGGCGTTATCTCGGGCCGCCAAGCCGCCGATTGCGACGAAGCGGCAGGGGCGATGCGCATCAAGCGGTTGCGCGATGCTTTGGGCAATCAGATGGTGGCCGAGCTTTTGGTCAAGAACATCGCACGGCGCGGCTATGTGCTTTCGGTCGCCAAAGATGCGATCCGCATGATCTGACCCTTGCCACACAGGGGGCAAGGCCATATAGCAACCCCTCGTTTTGCCGAATTTGGGGGGCCCATGATCCAGACACCCTATTATCTGATCGACAAGGCAAACTTGCTTCGCAATATGGAAATCATTGACCGTTTGCGCAAAGCCTCGGGTGCGAAGGCGCTTTTGGCGCTGAAATGTTTTGCCACATGGTCAGCCTTTGATCTGATGCGCGATCACATGGACGGGACAACCTCTTCCTCGCTCTTCGAATTACGGCTGGGGCGGGAGAAATTCGGCAAGGAAACCCATGCCTATTCCGTCGCCTGGGCCGATCACGAGATCGCCGAGGCGGTAGGCTATGCTGACAAGATCATCTTCAACTCGATCAGTCAGCTGGAACGGTTCGGCAATCAATCGGCGCATATCGAACGCGGCCTGCGGCTCAATCCGCGGTTTTCGACCAGCGGATTTGATCTCGCCGATCCGGCGCGGCCCTTCAGCCGTCTTGGTGAATGGGATGGCGAAAAGATTGCGGGCGTGATCGACCGGATTTCCGGCTTCATGATCCACTACAACTGTGAAAACGCCGATTTCGATCTGTTCGACCAGCAGCTCGGCCGGATCGAGGCGGAGTTTGGCGGGCTTTTGTCGCGGGTCAAATGGGTCAGCCTTGGTGGCGGCATTCATTTTACCGGTGACGGCTATCCTGTCGATGCCTTGGCCGCGCGGCTTCGATCCTTTGCCGCGCGCTTTGGCGTACAGGTCTATCTGGAGCCGGGAGAGGCCGCGATCACCCGGTCAACGACGCTAGAGGTGACGGTTCTCGAT
>JBATTI010000361.1:0-2923 GCA_049670445.1 Albidovulum sp.
GGATCGTCGTAATGTTCGACCTTGAAAATCTTGTCGGCGTCAGCAAGTGCCGGATCACCCATCCAGATCCAGACAAGACCGTAGCGCGACACCACCGGATAAGAGTGGACATTGGCCCGCGCCGGGATCCGGTCTTGCCCCGGCACACGGATGCAGCTGCCCGCGCAATCGAAGGTCAGCCCGTGATAGCCGCATTCCAGCGTATCGCCTTTCACCCGGCCTTTGGACAAGGGCAGCTTGCGGTGCGGGCAGGCGTCGATCAGCGCCACGGGGGCGCCTGCTTCGGTTCGGTAGGTGACGATCTTTTCGCCAAGAACCTGCACTTGGCGCGGGGCGCGGGTTACTTCCTGGTCAAGGGCTGCGACATACCAGGCGTTCTTCAAAAACATGGTCATTCCTCCTGAATATAGGGGCGAAGCGGATTGCGGCGGCGGGTCAGGGCGCGCAGGTGATCGACCAGCGATTGCGCAAGGCTGCGGTCAACGGCAAGGCTGACATCGCGGGTATGCGCCCACCAAAGGGTGACATTGTGCAGCCCGATCCTGCAGCGCAGGGTGGCGGCGCGGCGGATCTGCGTGGCGCGCAGATCGGCGCTGGCATGGTCGGCCAGGAAATGAAGCGCGTGTTGCCCGCGCAGGCGCAAAACAGCCTGGCCGTGGCCAATATCGGTTTGCGTCAGGGAAAGATCCTGCGGCGGGGTGCCAAGACACCACAATTGCGCAGGCCAAAGCCGGATCAGCAGATGGTCCGTGCGCAAAAGGCGCTGGCCGACGGGCAGATCCAGCCCGGCAAGCCCCAGCGCCGCCTCCATCGCCGCTTGCGAGGGGGCGGCCAGATTGCTTAGGCGGTGATGTTCCTCGTCCAGCCGCAAGCCAAGCTGGCGGTCAAGATAACCGGCGGCATCGGTTGCGGGAGCAGGGACCAGCAGGGCGGGGGCTGACGGGTTAGCCATGCAAACGCTCTCCCTTCGGATCATAGGCGCATGCCGAGGTCACTTCGACTTCGGTCGAGACGCCGGCAATCGGTGACACCGCCCAAAGCCTTTCGCCAATTCTGGCGCGGCCATCCGCAAGGAAGGCCAAGGCGAGCGGATGGCCAAGGGTCGGGCTTGCAACCGCCGCGGTAAGATAGCCTTGGGACAGCAGAGGAGTGCCATCGCCAAGTGGGTGGGCCGCAAGATGGGCGGCTGCGGGAATGGAGCTTTTGCCATCGGCCGGTTTCAGCCCGATCAACTGGCCCCGGCCCTTGGCCACAAGTGCGGGGCGGCCCAGCAAGGCGCGACCGACGTAATCCTTCGTCGTTGACACCATCTTGCCCAGACCCAGATCATCGGCTGTCCGGCGTCCGTCAATCTCGGTGCCGACCGACAGATGGCCCTTCTCGATGCGCAGCACGTCCAGCGCCTCCAGCCCGTAAGGCGTGATGTTCCACGCGGCACCCTCATGCAAAACCCGCTGCCAAAGATGCGGGGCAAAACCTGCGGGGACGTTGATCTCATAACTCAGCTCGCCCGAAAAGCTGACGGAAAATACCCGCACGGGCAGATTGCCGCCAAGCAGACCTTCCCTGATCGCCACAAAGGGGAAATCATCGCGTCCGGTTGCAAAATCAGGGGCAAGGGCGGCCAGCAGGTTGCGCGCTTGCGGCCCCGCGATGGCCAGCGACGCCCAGTGATCGCTGACCCGGGTCAAGGTTACGTCAAGCTCGGGCCAGTCGATCTGACGCAGCTTTTGCATATGTCGCCAAACACTTTCGGCCCGCGCCGTGGTGGCCGTGGCCAGGTAGTGATCGGCGCCAAGACAGGCGATGACGCCGTCGTCAAAGGCAATGCCATCCTCGCGCAACATCAGGCCGTAACGCAGCCGCCCGGGAACCAGTGCAGACAGATTGTTGCAATAGAGCCGCGAGAGAAAGCGCAAGGCATCGGGGCCGCGCACCTCAATCTTGCCAAGTGTGGACATGTCGGTACAGCCCAGCCCATCGCGCACCGCGCGCACCTCGCGGGTGATCGCCGCTGTCATGTCTTCGCCCGGCTGCGGGCAATAGCGCGGGTAAAGCCAATCACCCGAGGTCTGAAAGACAGCGCCCGCCTTTGCAAAGGCGTCGTGAAAGGGGGTGCGCCGGGTCGGGGCCATGGATTGGCCGGTTTCCGCCCCCACCAGCGCGCCTATGGTGACGGGCGAATAGGGCGGGCGATAGGTGGTGTGGCCGATATCGGCGCTGGGCGTGTCAAGCGCTTCGGCCAGTGTCAGCAGGCCATTGGTCCAGCTTGTCTTGCCCTGATCGGTTCCCATGCCAAGCGTGGTGTAACGCTTGGCAAGTTCGACATTGCCGTAGCCTTCGCGCACGGCCTGAAAAAGATCATCGCGGATGACATCGTTTTGCAGATCGACGAATGCCTTGCGACCACCTGCCGCCGCCATCTGCGCCTGTGGGGAGGCTTCGGCCAGCGGCAAGACCATCGGGCGGTGCAACCCAAGCTCGCCCATGGCGCGGTGGGCAAGTGCTTTGCCATCGCCAAGACAATCGGCAAGCCCGCGCGCACCGCGTGCCGCCCCGGCGATCCGCAAAGGCCCCTCATCGTCCTGGGGCAGAAGGCAGCCTGAGCGCGCATCAAAGCCAAGCTTGCCGTTCATATGCGCGAAAAGATGCGCCGAAGGCATCCAGCCAGCCGAGACGCAAAGCAGATCACAAGCGATGCGTTCACGCCGCCCCGTGGCCCGTCGCAGCCGCACCGCCCGAAGGTGGCGGCGGCCTGAAGCGGCAAGCAGCGTATCGCCGGGGTCAAGCACCGCAGCGACGGTGATACCGGCGGCTTTCAGGGCCTGAATTGTCGCCTCACGCTCTGCTTGATCGGCGACGGCGACAACCGCGCGCCGCCCCGGGGCGACGCCGTAACGGTGGATGTATTGACGCACCGATG
>JBATTI010000362.1:0-4486 GCA_049670445.1 Albidovulum sp.
GCAAGCTGGTCGTAGCCAAGGCTTTCGCCGCCCTCCAGCGTGACGGTTTTGGCCTGCGGATCTATCGCACCCACGCGGGCATTCAGGCGCAGATCGACATTCTGCTCTTCCCAAAAAGACGGCGCGCGCAGGTAAAGGCGTTCAAGATCCATCTCGCCCAACAGATAGCCCTTTGACAGCGGCGGGCGCTGATAGGGCGGCACCGGTTCTTCGCCGATCACGGTTATGGAGCCTTTTGCACCGCTGGCGCGCAACTTCGCTGCAAGCGATGCGCCCGCCTGACCTGCGCCGATAATCACGATCCCGCTCATTTGATAACTTCCTCTGGTACCTGACCGGCCAGAGCCTATATCTTGACCAATAGGAAACGCAACGTGGAGGATAGAAAATGTCGGTGAAAGTTGGGCAGGAATTGCCGAATGCGGCGCTTTTGAAAATTGGGGCGGACGGGCCAGAGACCGTGGACCTTGGGGCAAAGCTCAAGGGCCGCAAGGTGGTGATTTTCGGCTTGCCGGGAGCCTATACCGGCACTTGCACTTCGGCCCATGTGCCAAGCTTCATACGCACCAAACCGGCCTTTGACGCGAAAGGTGTGGATGAGATCATCTGCATTTCGGTCAACGATCCTTTCGTGATGGCGGCCTGGGGCAAGGACACCGGCGCCGCGGCGGCCGGAATCACCATGCTTGGTGATGCGGAAAGCAGCTTTACCAAGGCCGTCGGCATGGCGTTTTCAGCGGCCCCGGTGGGTTTTGTCGATCGCTCAAAGCGCTATGCGCTTTATGCCGAGGACGGGGTCGTCAAGGTATTGCATGCCGAAGAAAGCCCCGGTGTATGTGAAACCTCGGGCGGAGAGGCCTTGCTGGCCGCGATCTGACAGGATGTATCGGGCGGCGTCAGCCGCCCTTTCGCGCATGGATCTGGCACAGGCAGGCGACCGGTTCGGAATGGTCGCGCTGCACTGTGGCAGCCCCCGCATAGGCGTCCATGCGCTTGGCCAAAGTGACGTCCAGCGCCGACAGGCCTTCGCAATCATGCGTGGTCAGGGTCACATCGACGACATTATAGACATTCGACCATTCTGGATGGTGGTTCAGCTTTTCAGCGGCCAGTGCGGCGCGCGACATGAACCCCCACGCCTCTGAAAAGCTTTTGAATTTCCAGATCTTGCGGATCGCGTCGCGGTCGGGAATGGCGCCCCAGCCGCTTTCACCCAGGGCTGGCAGGGCGGCTTTGCGTTCGGCTTCGTTCAGCAATTCGGCCATTTTTCACGTCCTGACTTCGGGCATCCTGCACGGATGCGGTTCTGCGGCATTGATATTCACCCTCGCGGGCAAGTAATTCAATGCCCGTTGCAAGCCTATTCCGGCAAGGTTGGTTTGCGGAAGGGGCCGTAGTTGGTCAATACCTCAATCTCATGATCGACGGCGCGGCGTTCCGCTTCCAGAAAACGCGCGACGGCGTCGCGAAAGGATGGATCGGCGATCCAGTGCAAGGAATGGATTTCGCTGGGCAGATAGCCGCGCGCAAGCTTGTGTTCGCCCTGTGCGCCGGCCTCGACCCGTGGAAGGCCATGTTCGATGGCAAAGTCGATCGCCTGATAATAACAGCATTCGAAATGCAGGCAGGGATGATCCTCGGCCGCGCCCCAGTAGCGGCCGAAAAGCGTGTCACGCCCAATGAAATTCAGCGCACCGGCCACCGGGCGGCCACCGCGTTCGGCGATCACCAGCAAGACATCATCGCGCATTTGGTCGTGCACGGCATCAAAAAATGCGCGGGTCAGATAGGGACGGCCCCATTTGCGCGCGCCGGTATCTTGGTAAAAGGCCCAGAACGCCTCCCAGTGTTCGGGGCGGATATCATCGCCGGTCAGGCGGTGGATGGTGCCGCCAAAGGCCTGGGCGGTGGCGCGTTCCTTGCGGATTGCCTTGCGCTTGCGCGCAGAAAGTGCGGTCAGGAAGGTGTCGAAATTGGCGTAGCCGGGGTTTTCCCAATGAAATTGCTGGGTAAGCCGGGTCAAAAGCCCCAGCTTGGCACCTGCTGATGCCTCTTCGGCGGTACAAAAGGTGGTGTGAAAGGAGGAAAGCCCGGCCTCCGTGGCGATGCTGACGGCGGCCTCGATCAGGGCCGCAATCGCGACGGTTTCCCATCCTGGTGCCGCCAGAAAGCGGCGTCCGGTTGCGGGTGTGAAGGGCACGGTCAGCTGCAATTTCGGGTAATAGCGCCCGCCTGCGCGCGCCCATGCCTCGGCCCAGCCATGATCAAAGATATATTCGCCCTGACTGTGGCTTTTGGCGTAAAGCGGGGCGACGGCAATCAGCTGTCCGCTGGCATGGGCGGCCAGATAATGCGGTTGCCAGCCGGTCCCCGGCCCGACCGAGCCCGAGCTTTCAAGGGCGGCCAAAAAGCGGTGGGTGGTGAAGGGATCACGCGGGCGGCCAGTTCTGGCCATAGGGGTTTGAGCTTCGGGGCAGGCGCAGGCATCCCAGTCTGCCGCCGGAATTTCCAAAATGCTCTTGTGGCTGGCGATGGTTATTTCGGTCGCGGTCATTTGCGGCATCCTTACCCCCCGTGACTTGGGGTGCGGACCCCCCGCGCGTCAAGCCGGAAGGGCGGGGGCATAGGCCTCAAAGGTGATATTTTGCGCGATGCGGCGGGCCTTGGCCTCGGCTTGTGGTGAGCGGATCGTCCAGCACAGCACGGCGGCGCCTTCAGCCTTCAGTGCGGCCACGCGCGGGCGATCAAGGTCAGTCGCGTCATGGCTGACAAAGCTTGACCCGGTTGCGTCATAATCGGGAATTTCGCGCAAACGGTCACAGGTGGCGGCGGCAAGCGGGTGGTTGCGCCTGGGGTCATAGGCTTCGGTTGTGAGGCCACGCGCAATGGTGGGGGCCATCCGCGCCAGATGCGCGACACAATGCGGGTTGAAAGACATAACCGCGACCGGCCCTGCGTAGCCTGCCAGCGCGTCTGCCACGGCCTGCTCTACCCGCCCGTCGGTCGGGCCCATCTGATCAAGCCCTTCCTTGACCTCGATCAAAACCGGCACGCGGCCTGCGACCAGCGCCAAAACCGCGACCAGCGTTGGAATGGCCTCGTCGCTGTCGCGCAGCAAGATCGTGCCAAGTTCGCCCGCATCCAAGGCCTTGAGCGGCCCCTTGCGGTAGGTGAGCCGATCAAGGTCATCATCGTGAAAGACCATCGCCTGCCCGTCGCCGGATTGCTGAACGTCAAGTTCGATCCCGTAGCCTGCGGCAATCGCCGCGCGAAAGGCTGCGAGAGAGTTTTCAGGGCGGCGCTGGGCACGGTCATGCAAGCCGCGATGGGCGAGCGGAATGCGCAAGAACGCCTCTGGCAGTGCGACGCGGCTTTTCATTTGATCTGAAAGATCGCCTCAATTTCAACGGCGACGCCCAAGGGCAAGGACGGGGCCGAAACGGCAGCGCGTGCATGGCGCCCGGCATCGCCGAACACTTCCACCATGAAATCCGAACAGCCGTTGATGACCTTGGGCTGGTCGGTGAAATCAGCGGTTGAATTGACAAAACCGCTTAGCTTCACGACCCGCACCACGCGGTCAAGATTGCCGCCACAGGCGACACGGACCTGCGCGATCAAGCTCATCGCGCAGCGGCGTGCGGCTTCTGCCCCGGCGGCCACATCCATATTATCGCCCAAACAGCCCTTGATCAGCCCATCGGGGCCCTGGCTGATCTGGCCAGAGACAAACACCAGATCGCCTGCCTGCACGAAGGGCACGTAATTGGCGGCAGGGGCCGGGGCGTCGGGCAAAGTAACGCCAAGCTCGGCCAGGCGCGCGTCGATTTTGTTGGTCATCATCGTCTCCGGTTTGCAGGGTTGGCGCCAACCTAACTATTGCCGCCGCCGAGGGAAAGAGGCGCAATGCGTGCGGTCCGTTCGATACCCCGTGACGGCGCAAGAAACTGTCGAAAATTCCGATGATGTGTTGAAAGAAACGCAATTTGCCGTGATGATGTTTCTTTTACGCCGTAAATCGCTTGTAGATGTGCCTCTTGTGGCCACAGCGGCTTGAAACCCGGACCCGTGGCACTTAAGCCTTGAATATGGCTTTGGCGTTTTGCCATCGCTTTACCGAACCTATGGACGAGATATTGAAACACCATTTATCAAAACTGCGGGTACATGCGCGGATTGGCGCGCTCGGTTTTCTGGCTGCTGTCAGCCTTTCGGCATGCGCGCGCCCGCCCGCCAGCGGTGAGATCAACGATCCGCATGAGGCCAGCAACCGCGCCACGCACGCCTTTAACGTGAAGTTTGACCGGGCGCTTTTTGGTGACGGTGAAAAGAACGGGGCGATTCCGCTTATTCCGCGGCCGATTGCGCAAGGTGCGCGCAACTTTACCGGTAACCTTGGTATGCCCGGCATGGTTGTGAACGATCTGTTGCAGTTGAAGATCGGGCCGGCGCTGCAAAACACCCTTCGCTTCGCGGTGAATTCGAC
>JBATTI010000363.1:0-2372 GCA_049670445.1 Albidovulum sp.
CCGAAGCCAAAGTTCAGATAGTCGCGCCCATAGGCTTGGCGCACAAGCGCCTCAATATCTTCGTCATAAATCAGCGCCAGCTTTTTTGCCCAAGGGTCGGGCTCGGCCTTGGATGCCGTGAACTTCACACCGCGTTTTTTGCAAAGCCATGCAAGATCGGTCTCAAGATCCTCCTCGCGAATAACCAGATCCGGTGCCGTGAATTCGCAAAACCCTGCCAAAATGGCACTTTGACTGGCCCAGGCGGGGTCGGCGCGCAAAGCGGACTGGCCGTTGAGGCTTGCCTTGGTGAAGCGCAAGAACTGCACGAATGCCGCCCTATGCGCCTTTGGCGAAAACTCGGCATCCGGGTCAGTATCAGGCAAGACAAACCGGTGGTGGCGCACAAGGTGATCAACCACGATCGGGCGTGCACCAGACAGGATTTCTTCGCAAAATGCTGTATGCGCGCGCGCCACCGGATGGCGCAGCACAGTAAAACTCCGATAGCCCCCCGGATGATCACGCATCCAGCTGCGCAGGCTACTTTGGGTAAAGCCGGTGACAAGGCCGGCCCGATCCGCGCCGCCAAGCTTTGCCAGCCATGCCTCAATCCGTGCCGATGGCCCCGAACGCATCGGCATGAACAAAAGTGCTGTACCCTTGGACGCAACAAAACCCGGCACCATCGGCCCCCGGCGTGGTTCGAAATTCGGCGTGCGGTCAGGCTCAAACCGGTCTTGCCGCGCCAGCGCCTCCAGCATTTCACTCGGGTTGGTCACTTTATGTGAAATAGGCGCCGGATTTTGCGGCACAACCGAGGTAGCCGGGCAGATGGCAGTATCTTCCATCCCCAGAAACCGCATAAGGCCGGTCAGAATATCGGCGTCACCAAGATCGGCATAGTCAAGGTAAAAGGCGGTCTGACCGGACTTTTGCAACGAAGACAACACCCGCCGCTGAAATCCATGCAGCGCCTCAAAGTGGTCCTGAAACTCTGCCGCGTCAAAGGCGACCTTTGCGGTTTTCAGCCGCTGCGCGTCTCTTGCCTTCCATTGTCCGGTTTCACGGGCAATTTTCAGGCTGACATAGCTTTCCAGCGGATTGCGGTTCAAGATTATTTTGGCGCAGTTCGGGTCGTCAAGAATATCGTCCAAAATCCGGGCGTCATGATCGGGGAAGTAGCGAAAACCATTCAACCCCGGCGCTTTCCTGATCCGCTCGAACAGGGCTTGGGGGCGGGCGTCACGTTCGGCCATGGTCATGCCCAGCACCGCATTGTGGTTGGGCAAGCCGATGAAGATCGGGTTGAACGCCTCACCGTGGCTGGTAACGCCCTCAACCCCGTTCAGACTTTCTTCCAAAAAGTTAGAACCCGTGCGCATTGCCGCGAAGACAACGAAAGACTGAAACATCCTGGCCATCGGCATCTCCCCTTACCGAACCAGATAGGGTCGGCCGCGCAGCTGGCCGTGTGGACGCTGGTCTTGCGCCTCGGGAAAATCGCCCATCAATGTCGGCTGCATCCCCTGGTTCTTGAGGTTTTGCAAGAAGCGCCCAAATCCGATCAGATCCACAAGCCGTGGCGCCGCACTTAAACCACGGGTCGCACGCGGGTTGATTTCATCGATGACCGCTTGCAAATGCTCCATCGGCATTTCCAAAAACTCGGCCATCGTCCAGATCCGCACCTTTGCCTTGACCGGGAAAGATCGCAAAAGCGCCAGATGTTCCGTCTCTATCTGTTGCAGCCGAGCGGCTTCGGCGCGGATCGTGGCAAAACTTGCCTGTCGCCGAAACAACGGCACCGCCCAACTGCCCGAGATCACCGAGATCTGCGCATTGGCATCGGTTGCGATGAATTGGTTGCAGGCCTGATTGTCACGCGGGCCAAATTGAAAGCACTGCCGCTCGCCCCGCGTGTTCCAGATCAGGTTGGTCAGGAAGGCCCGCGGGTCGTAATCACGCAAAACAGCGCTGCCCGACAATGCCCCGCTGTAAACCCGCTCACCACCCGCGAATTCGGCACAATCTGGCGCAAACAGATGGCCATGCACACGGCCACCAATGGCCTTGGCAAGCCAGCTGTCAAAATCCTCAAAAAGATCGGAAAAGCCGTGGAACACCGAATAGGGTGCGCAGGTTTTGCAATTTTCGCGGTCCTGGGCCGGAAACCGGCTTTGCATGTAAAGCCCGGCACGCCCCCGAAGGCGCCTTTCGACGGCTTTGGAAAACAGCCTGTCAATCTTGCCCGGTCGCGGTTCGGACCGCGCAACTTCCTTCACAGGTGACGTCAGGAAAGCGTCGTAAAGCCGGTCGGCGCGGTCCCAGACCTTGCGCGCAACGAAACAATCTGAGCGGCGCAAAAGCTGCAGATGATCATCGTAAAACAT
>JBATTI010000364.1:0-2280 GCA_049670445.1 Albidovulum sp.
TGCCTGTCCATCTCATTGCCCGAGACGGGCAATCTTGCGCCCATCAGGGCCACTGACCAATCCTGATCCGCGATATGTTCGGAATGCTCAAACGGCATATAGAAAAACATCCGCTCGGGGTCCTCCACCAAAAGATCAAACCCCTTGGCAATGGCGTGACGCGCCGCATCGCGGGCGGGCGCATCCGTCGCGAATGACCGCGCATCCCCGCGAAACATATTGCGCGAAAACTGATCGGTGACGATCAGATAGGCAAGTGCGCCCTTTGGCGTTTCAAGCCAGTCGACCAGACCGCCTGCATGCGCCTCTTGCCACAGGGCGCCAAAGCGCGCGCTGATCTTCGCATCAACCGCATCATCGGCCTTGTACCAGCCCTTGGCGCCAATCTCTTCCAGCCAGAACGCCAAAACCGCATCTATCGTCGCCATCACCCTCACCTCACGAAACCAAGCTTATGCAAAGGGTCGCAGGTCTTTTGCCATATGGCTAGGGGTTTTGGGGGTCTTCGGCCGGGCTTTCGCTATGGGCCTCCAATGCGGCCTCGATTGCGATGACCCCCGCTGAGGGTGACAAGGGCGTAAAGCCATAGACTTGATCGGGGTTTTGCACCACACGGCGGCGCGTCATCCGCCATCCGGCATAGCCCGCAAGGGCGATGAACAAAACCGCCATGAAAAGGAAAAAGCCCGATGGCCCGAAGACCGACATCATCCAAGCGGCAATCATCGGGCCGGTTATCGCCCCCAGACCATTGATGAAGATCAGCCCGGCAGAGGCCGCCGCCATATCGGCATTGTCCAAAAAGTCGTTGGTATAGGCGACCAGCAAGGAATAAAGCGGGTTCGACATACCGCCCATCACCATACCCATGACCAAAAGCACGGCGAAACTGCCCGAAAAAAGTGCTGCCAATATCGTGGCCAATGCCCCCATGACCGAAAGTGACAAGATCAGCGGACGCCGGTCGATCCGGTCCGAGATCCAGCCGATCGGATATTGAAAGACCAGCCCGCCGAAATAGATCGCGGCCACGAAGATCGAAAGGTTCTTGACGCTTAGCCCCGCCTCGGTCCCCCAGACCGAGACCATGCCGAATTGCGCCGAGAACACCCCGCCCAACAAGAATATGCCGACGCAGCCCAGCGGTGATGTTGCAAAGAGCTTCTTGAGGCTTAGTGGCTTGGTCAGCTCAAACGCCGGGACCGGGCTGACAGACAGCAAGATCGGCGTAAAGGCGACCGAAACCAGAATTGACGGGATGATGAACAGCATGAACCCAGAGGGGTCGGCAGTGTTCAAAAGACCTTGGGCTGCGATGATGCCCGACATCTGCATGATCATGTAAAATGACAGGGCCTGCCCGCGCGTCTCATTGGTAGAGGCGTCGTTCAGCCAACTTTCGGCAACGATATAAACCCCCGAGAAGGAAAACCCGATCAGCACCCGCATCACCACCCAGACCATCCAGTCGGGCACCACGGCAAACATCATCAGCGCCGCCGATATCATCGATGCAAGGGCTGCAAAGACCCGCACATGGCCCACACGGCGGATCATGCCCGGCGTCAACCGCGACCCAAAAAGGAAGCCCACAAAATAGGCGGACATCACGAAGGACATCTGCGTGGTGCTGAACCCTTCAATGCCGCCGCGAATACCAAGCAAGGTGCCTTGCACACCATTGCCCATCATCAAGAGCAGCATCCCCAGAAACAAAGCCCAGGAGTTTCGCATAACGGTCAGCATTGGGGGCCTCGTTCAGGTTTTGGTCATTATAAACGTCGTGGCGCAGGTATCTTGGACATCCGCGACCGACAGCATAGCAGATACGTCACGGAACCAGCAAAGAGGCATCGCCGTAGGAAAAGAACCGATACCCCTCGCGGACCGCATGATCATAAATCCCGCGCATCCGGTCTGTGCCCATCAGCGCAGAGACAAGCATCAAAAGTGTCGATTTGGGCAGGTGAAAGTTTGTCATCAGCGCGTCGGTGACCAAAAAGCGATAGCCCGGATAGATAAAAATATCGGTCGTCCCGCGCCAGGGGCGCATCACGCCGCCCGCATCTGCCGCCGTCTCGATCAAACGCAGCGCCGTCGTGCCGACCGGGATGACACGCCCGCCCGCCTTGCGGGTCGCATTGATTTCGGCGGCGGCCGCATCGCTGACCTCGCCCCATTCGGCATGCATCTTATGGGTGGTGACGTCATCCACCTTGACCGGCAAGAAGGTGCCGGCCCCGACATGCAAGGTCACATGGCTGAAGGAAATCCCCTTGG
>JBATTI010000365.1:0-2276 GCA_049670445.1 Albidovulum sp.
CCTACCCCGAACAAAAACTGGATAATGACCTTTGCCAAGCCGTCGTCACGCGTGGCGGGCGCACGGTTTATCTGCGCGGGCAATGCCCGCAAGATCTTGATACCGCAAAGAATATCGAAAGCCATGATGCCGCCGAGCAGACCCATAAGGTGATGCAAAACATCAAGCAATTGATCGAGGAATGCGGGGGCGAGATGGCGCATCTGGTCAAGGTGGTGGTTTACCTTACCGATGTGCGCCACCGTGAGGCGGTTTACCGGGTGATGGGCGAATATATCCGCGGCGTGCATCCGGTATCCACCGGGGTGACGGTCACGGCGCTGGCGCGGCCCGACTGGCTGGTCGAAATTGACGCCACTGCCGTGATCCCGGATTGAGGGGGGCAAGATGACCTTTTCGCTTGTCGCACGCTGCGCCAAGACCGGCATGTTCGGCGTGGCGATTTCATCTTCTTCGCCGGCGGTGGCGGCGCGCTGTTCTTATGCGCGTGCGGCTGTGGGGGCAGTGGCCAGCCAGAATGTCACCGACCCGCGTCTGGGGCCCTTGGCCCTTGACCTGATGGCGGGCGGGTTGAATGCGGTCGAGGCGGTGGAAGAGATCCGGCGCCAAGCGGCGTTCATCGACTACCGGCAGGTGCTGGCCATTGACGCCGCCGGGCGGACGGCGGTGCATTCGGGGGCGCAGGCCTTGGGCATCTGGACTTCGGCAGAGGGGCGCGATGTGGCCTCGGGCGGCAATATGCTGGCCAATGACGGGGTGCCGGGCGCGATTGTCGCGGGGTTCGAGGCCGCCAAGGGCCATCTGGGCGACCGGCTGATGGCCGCGATGCGCGCGGGGTTGGCCGCGGGCGGAGAGGCGGGGCCGGTGCATTCGGCGGGCATGAAGATCGTGGACAAGGTCAGCTGGCCCATCGCCGATCTGCGCATTGACTGGACCGAGGATTGCCCGATTGAGGCGGTGGCGCTGGCTTGGGATGTCTATAAGCCGCAGCTTGACGCCTATATCCAGCGGGCTCTGGATCCGAGGGCGGCACCCTCATATGGGGTGCCGGGCGACGAATAACGGGTTTTGGCAAGGGAACGGCGATGTTTGGTACGGATCAGATGCGAGTGAAATTGCAGGCGCTGGCAGCCTTGCCAGAGGATCGCCCGAGAGGGCTGCCGGGGGCATTTTACACCCAGCCCGGCTATTTCGAATGGGAAAAGGCCAATGTGCTTGCGCATGGCTGGCATTGTCTTGGCCGCGTCGATGAAATCCCCGATCCGGGGGATTTCTTTACGCTCCAGTTGTTGGATGAACCTTTGGTGGTCGTGCGCGGCGATGATGCCGAAATCCGGGTCTTGTCAAACGTCTGCCGACACAGGGGGATGCCGCTGGCCGAGGGGCGCGGCAATATCAAGCGCTTTGTCTGCGCTTACCATGCCTGGGCCTATGGGCGCGACGGCGCACTTTTGCGTGCGGCGCGGATGGAGAATGCGGGTTTCGACGCGGGGGCGTGCAGGTTGCACGGCTTTGCGGTGCAGATCTGGCGGGGGTTCATCTATGCCTCATTGGACAGCGACGCCCAGCCATTTGGCGCAGAATCCGACGGGCTTGACCAGCTGGTCGCCCCCTATGAGACCGAGAAGTTTCGCCTTGTCCATGTCGCGCAAGAGCTGTGGCGCTGCAACTGGAAATCCTTGGTTGAGAATTTCATGGAAGGCTACCATCTGTCGGTGGTCCACCCCCAGACATTGCATGGCTACACCCCGACCGGGCTTGCCAAGAAAACCGCATCGGGCCCGGGTTTCACCAGCTATGCGGCGAACTACCCCGAGGGAATTGCCACCCGGGGCCGGGGCGCGCCAGGGCTGAGTACGGCTGAGCAACAACGCTCTGCCTTGTTCGCGCGCTTTCCGGGGCAGGTTGCAAGCCAGGCAGCCAGCCTATTGGTGTCTTTGACGATTTTGCCGCGCGCCGTGGATCTGATTGAGGTCAAATGGACGATGTCGGCCTACGGCGATGATCTGGACGATGACACGATCCGCCAGCGCATAGCGCTTTGGGAAGAGGTCAACACGGAAGACCGCGAAAAGCTGGAACGGATGCAAGGGGCGCTGTCATCTGCCTATGCGGGTGGCGGGCCGTTGGCCGGGTCGGATTACGAAGGCACGATCCGCGATTTTGTGGTCTGGCTGGCGCAATGTGACAGGGCCGCCACTGGTGCACCGGCGCTTGCGGAAACGGTGGGGGCGTGACGGGGGGCACGAAGGGGGATCCGGGGCATGGCTTTACGC
>JBATTI010000366.1:0-2669 GCA_049670445.1 Albidovulum sp.
GCGCATCGGTGATCAGCAAGACCTTGCCGTGGCGTGCCATCACCTCTTGCATGTTCGATACGGTCTTGTCGAAAAGCGCGTCGCGCGGCGCCATCACCACCACCGGAACCATACGGTCGATCAGCGCAATCGGGCCGTGCTTCAGCTCACCAGACGCATAACCTTCGGCGTGTATATAGCTGATTTCCTTAAGCTTTAAAGCACCTTCCAGCGCCAGGGGAAACATCGATCCGCGCCCCAGGAACAAGACATCCTGGGCCTCGGCGACTTGTTCGGCGAGGCTTGCGATTTCGCCTTCGCGGGCCAGTGCCTGGTTCATCAACCCCGGCAAAGTCGCAAGATCCCCTAGATGCGCCGCGGCATCGGCCTTGGTCAGCCGGCCGCGATCTTGGGCCGCTTTTACCGCCAACAAGAGCAGCACCAACAGCTGACAAGTGAAGGCCTTGGTTGAGGCCACGCCGACTTCGACCCCGGCCAAGATCGGCAGCGCCATATCACTTTCGCGGGCGATGGAGGAGGTCGGCACATTGACGACGGACAGGATCTTATCGACCTTGCCCTGACAATAGCGGAGCGCGGCCAGGGTATCGGCCGTCTCGCCCGACTGGCTGACGAATAATGCGTAGGATTTGGCTGGCATCGGCGGTTCGCGGTAGCGGAATTCCGATGCGATATCGACCTCGCACGGCAAGCCTGCAAGTTGTTCGAACCAGTATTTTGCGGTCAGGCAGGCGTAAGAAGCGGTGCCGCACGCCACCAATGTCAGCCGGTCAAGTTCCGAAAAATCCAAACCTTCCGGCAGGCTAAGCTTGCCGTCCTTGAGGTAATGGCCAAGCGCATCGCCCAGAACGGCGGGTTGTTCGGCAATCTCTTTGGCCATGAAGTGCTTGTAGCCGCCTTTTTCGATACGCGTCTGGTCGATATTGATACGTTGAATTTCGCGGTTGGCGGCGCGGTCGGCGCTGTCGAAAATCTGCGCCCCTTCGCGTGTGACGAAAGCGTAGTCCCCCTCTTCAAGATAGCTGACCCGATCGGTCATCGGCGCAAGGGCGATGGCGTCTGAGCCTACGAACATCTCACCCTTGCCGTAGCCAATAGCGAGGGGGGAGCCTTTGCGGGCGGCGACGATAAGATCATCTTCGCCGTCAAACAAAAAGCAAAGCGCGAAAGCGCCTTCGAGCCGCGCCAAAGTTGCCTTGGCGGCGTCACGCGGCGACATGCCTTGATCAAGATAGTGGTGGGTCAAAAGGACGACGGTTTCGGTATCGGTTTCGGTTTGCGCGGTCAGGCCGTGGCCCGCCATTTCGGCGCGTAGATCGCGGAAGTTTTCGATGATGCCGTTATGCACAACTGCAACCCCGCCCGAGCGGTGAGGATGGGCATTATCAACGGTAGCCGCGCCGTGGGTGGCCCAGCGAGTATGGCCGATACCGGATTTTCCGGGCAGGGGATCATGCACCAATATGTCGGACAGATTGACCAGCTTGCCAACCGCGCGACGGCGGTCCAGATGCCCCTTGTGCACGGTTGCGATGCCGGCGGAATCATAGCCGCGATATTCAAGCCGTTTGAGGGCCTCGACCAGCAAAGGGGCAACTTCGTGATTACCCAGAACCCCAACAATACCACACATTATGATGTCTCTTTCCGGCGCTTTTCTTTTTGCGCCTTGAACAATTCGAACAATTTCGCGGCTAACCCCGGTTTGGTCACCTGCCGTGCCCGCGCCAGTGCCAAAGCCGCATCCGGCACGTCATCGGTGATGACAGAGCCTGAGCCGGTCATGGCGCCCGCACCGATTGTCACCGGTGCGATCAGCATGGTGTTGGAGCCGATAAAGGCGTTGGCGCCGATTTCAGTGTGGTGTTTGCTGACACCGTCGTAATTGCAGGTGATCGTGCCCGCACCGATATTCGTATGTTCGCCAATATGCGCATCGCCCAGATAGGTCAGATGGCCGACCTTCACGCCCTCATCCAGAATGGCGTTCTTGATTTCAACGAAATTGCCAACATGGACATCTTCTGCCAATTCGGCCCCAAGGCGCAGGCGGGCAAAGGGGCCGATGCGCGCGCCGCGGCTGATATGGCAGCCTTCAAGATGGCAAAAGGCCAAGATCTCGGCCTCTGATTCCACCGTAACGCCGGGGCCGAAAAACACATTGGGGGCGATGGTTGTGTCGCGCCCCACATAGGTGTCAAACGCGAAGAACACGGTGTCCGGCGCCGTGAGGGTGACGCCGTTTGCCAAAGCCTCGGCGCGCGCGCGGGTTTGAAAGGCGGCCTCGGCGGCGGCCAGATCAACGCGCGAATTCACGCCCAGGGTTTCCGCCTCATCGCAGGTCACAACAGAGGCTGACAGGCCGCGCGCACGGGCCGCGCCCGGCACATCGGTCAAGTAATACTCGCCCGCGGCATTATCATTGCCAAGGCCTGCAACCAGTTCGGCCAAAAGCCCTGCATCGGCGCAAAGAACCCCGCTGTTCATCAAGGTGATGGCGCGTTCATCGGGGCTTGCGTCCTTATATTCAACGATCCGCTCTAGGCTGTCGCCTTCAGCCACCAGCCGCCCGTAGCGGGTTGAGGGGTCTGAGCGAAAGCCAAGCACGACCACATCGGCCTTGGCGGCAAGCATCTTCGACAGCGTCCCCGGCTGAATGAAAGGGGTGT
>JBATTI010000367.1:0-5298 GCA_049670445.1 Albidovulum sp.
GGTGGCGGATCTGATCGGGCGGTAACCTGCAATCTTGGCGAATTGGATCGCTGTTGGATGGCGTCGGCCCGCGCTGACCCCGGCGCAGGCCGCCGTTTTCCCACGGTGATCCTGGCGCGATAAAGGCGGTCTTTCTTATGCGTCTTCAGCCGTTTGAGCGGATCACGGATCATGCCACCATATGCCTTGCGCCACCGCCAACAGGTTTGCATTGTGAGGCCGATCTGCCGAACCACCCCGCAAACAGGGTTTCGCAGCCCTTCCAAAACAGGATAATCATATCCCGAAGGGTGGGCCAATTCTGTGGGGGGCGTTCCGTGTGGCGTTTCGTGAACCGAATGAAATCAATGGCCTGCGAGGGTTTTCACGGTGAAGACCACAGCCTTTCACAGCCTCGCCGGTTCTTGCCCAAAGGGCAAAGATCCCGATCCCGCGCCGCTTGGTGCGAATTTTCGCGACGCCCGCTTGACGCCGCCGCAGCGCCTGCCTATTACACGCTCCACGTTCGGGCGGCGATCCGGGCGGGTTAAATGCGCGGTTGTAGCTCAGTTGGTTAGAGTACCGGCCTGTCACGCCGGGGGTCGCGGGTTCGAGCCCCGTCAACCGCGCCACCCGCCCCGGATCGCCCGAACGTCATGCGCGGTTGTAGCTCAGTTGGTTAGAGTACCGGCCTGTCACGCCGGGGGTCGCGGGTTCGAGCCCCGTCAACCGCGCCACTTTCTTTCGATCAAAGCCGTCAAAGCGTCATCCGGTAGCGGATATGGCCATCATCTGCGGTGAATTGGTCATAAAGCGCGCGCGCCGCCTTGTTTCCCGCATCGGTATTCCAGTGGAGCCGCTTCCAGTGCCGATCGCGGGCAAGGGTGATCAGGTCTTCAATCAGCGCCCGGCCAATGCCCCGGCCGCGCTGGGCGGGGTCCACGAACAGATCCTCCAGATAACAATCGTCACCCATGACCCAGGTTGAGGGGTGATGATGATGAATGGCAAAGCCCGCAGGTTTGCCCCCGATCAACGCAAGGCGCGCATTGAGGCTGTTGGCCGGATCCATCAGCCGCGCCCAGGTGAAATTGGTCACCTCGGCGCAGAGCGGCACGGAGTAATAATCCAAAAAGCCCTGCCAAAGTCGGCGCCAATCGGTTTCATCTGCTGCGCGGGCGTCACGGATAACGCGATCATCGGTCATGGCTTTTGCTTTCGGGCTGCTTCAGGTCAGACGGGCAAGGATGCGCGCCCAGGACCGGATGCCTTTGTGGAACGATCGCAGGTCGTATTTTTCATTGGGGGAATGGATCAGATCGTCGTCCAGGCCAAAACCGATCAGCATCGCATCCATGCCCAGAACCGATTTGAAATACCCCGCAATCGGGATCGAGCCGCCAGAGCCTATGAAGGCCGCCGGGCGCGGCCATTCGTCGGAAAGGGCGGCGCGGGCGGCCTCGAAGGCGGGGTTGGTGGTGGCCATGACGCTGGCAGGTCCGGCACCGTGGTCGGCAAAGCGCACCGAGCAATCGGCGGGCAGCATATCGCGCACCATCTTGCGGAAGCTTTCGCGGATCTTGAGCGGATCCTGGGTGCCGACAAGCCGGAAGCTGATCTTGGCGCGCGCCTCGGAGGGCAGCACGGTTTTGAACCCGTCGCCGGTATAGCCGCCGGTGATGCCGTTAACCTCGCATGTCGGGCGTGACCAGATCATTTCCAGAACCGAACGCCCATCTTCGCCCGCCGGAACCGACAGGCCGACACCGGAAAGGAAGGCCTTGTCATCAAAGCCAAGGTCCGCCCACTGGGCGCGTTGCTGGTTGGAAAGCTCTGCCACGCCATCGTAAAACCCCGGCACGGTGACGCGGCCCTGATCGTCATGCAGGCTGGCGATGATCCGCGAAAGCACCCGGATCGGGTTGATCGCCGCCCCGCCATAAATGCCCGAATGCAGGTCTTTATCGGGGCCGGTGATGGTGATCTCTTCTTCCAGAAGGCCGCGCAGCATCGTGGTGATCGAGGGGGTGTTTTCATCGAAAAGCCCGGTATCGCAGATCAGGGCGATGTCGGATGTAAGTTCTGCCGCATTGTCTTTCATGAAGGGGATAAGCGAGGGCGAGCCGGATTCCTCCTCTCCCTCAAGAAAGATCGTCAGTTTGCAGGGCAGCGCGCCATGCACAGCGCTCCAGGCGCGGCACGCCTCGATAAAGGTCATCAACTGGCCCTTGTCATCCGCCGTGCCCCGGCCCCGGATGACCCGGCCCCTTGGGGTGTCTTCAACCACCGGATCGAAGGGGTCACGGTGCCAAAGATCAAGCGGGTCCACGGGCTGCACATCGTAATGGCCGTAAAAGAGCAGGTGCGGCCCGTCCCCCTGGCCGCCATGTGCCACCACCATCGGATGGCCGGGCGTGGCGCGCACCGAGGCGGTGAACCCCAGCCCGTTCAATTCAGCCGCCAACCAGTCGGCGGCCGCGGCGCAATCGGCCTTATAGGCAGGATCGGTGGAAATCGAGGGGATGCGCAAAAGAGCGCTCAGGCGGTCAAGCGCCTCGGGCAAGGTGGCGTCGATTTTCGCTAGCACGGCATCAAGGCTCATCACATTCTCCTGCATCCTTACGGGCGGAAACCTAGCAGGCGCGCGGGTACTGTCCAGTGGCCGCGATACCGGAAGGCAGCGGCAATTTGCGCACTCGGCATGACGCGAATTGACCTTTATCAAAGACAGACAGTCCAATTTCGTGCAAAATAGCAGCACAATATCTGGCCGGAAGGAACAAAAGATGGATTTTGACGCGGCGCTTGATAAGGCGATTGCCCGTCTTTACGACGAAGGCCGCTACCGGACCTTTATTGATATTGAACGGCGCAATGGCGGGTTTCCCAAGGCCCTTTGGCGCCGCGAAGATGGATCAACCCAAGAGATTACCGTCTGGTGCGGCAATGATTATCTGGGCATGGGGCAGCATCCTGCGGTTCTGGCCGCGATGCATGAAGCCTTGGACGCGACCGGCGCCGGTTCGGGCGGTACCCGCAATATTTCGGGCACCACGGTTTACCACAAGCGGCTGGAGGCCGAGATCGCCGATCTGCACGCCAAAGAGGCGGCGCTGGTCTTTACCTCGGCCTATATTGCCAATGATGCGACACTTTCGACGCTGCCCAAGCTGTTTCCCGGCCTGATCATCTATTCCGATGCGCTTAACCATGCGTCGATGATTGAAGGCGTGCGGCGCAATGGCGGGGCCAAGCGGATTTTCCGGCATAATGACATGGCGCATCTGCGCGAATTGCTGGCGGCTGATGATCCGGCCGCGCCCAAGCTGATTGCCTTCGAATCGATTTATTCGATGGACGGCGATTTTGGCCCGATTGCCGCGATCTGCGATCTGGCGGATGAATTCGGCGCGCTGACCTATATTGACGAAGTTCATGCCGTGGGAATGTATGGCCCGCGCGGCGCCGGTGTGGCGGAACGAGACGGCTTGATGGGCCGTATCGACATCATCAACGGGACCTTGGCGAAGGCTTACGGGGTGATGGGCGGCTACATCGCCGCATCGGCGCGGATGGTCGATGCTGTACGCTCTTACGCGCCGGGTTTTATCTTTACCACCTCTTTGGCCCCGACGATTGCCGCAGGGGCCTGCGCGTCGGTTCAGCACCTGAAAAACGATGCGACATTGCGTGAGGGTCAGCAGCTTAATGCGCGCATTCTCAAGATGCGGCTAAGGGGGCTGGGATTGCCGATTGTCGATCACGGCAGCCACATCGTACCGGTTCATGTCGGTGATCCCGTGCATTGCAAGGCGCTGTCGGATATGTTGCTTGAGCGTTTCGGTATCTATGCCCAACCAATCAACTTTCCAACCGTGCCGCGCGGGACCGAGCGGTTGCGGTTCACGCCGTCACCGGTGCATTCGGCGGCGGAAATAGACCATTTGGTGACCGCGATGGACAAACTTTGGGCGCAATGTGCGCTGAATCGTGCTGAAGCCTCCGCCTGAGTGCCGAATCCGGTGCAAAGCTGGTTGCTCTGTGTTAAGGAAAGTCTAATAGGAGGGCACGTGAAGTGCCGAATCGCTGGCTAGACACTCTGGGGACAAGGGCAGGTTGAGTATGATCGGACGAAGGGCATCTCCTTCGACGCTGGATGCGGACAAACCATTGGGTTTTGACGATTTTGAACTGCGTCTGGGTGATATCATGCGCGGTGAACGCGCAACCTTGTCCAAATCATTGCTGGATGTGCAGCGAGAGCTTCGGATCAAAGCCAGCTATATCGCCGCGATCGAGAATTGCGATATTGCCGCCTTCGATACGCCGGGTTTCGTGGCAGGATATGTGCGCTCTTACGCGCGCTATCTGGGGCTTGACCCCGATTGGGCGTTTGATCGCTTTTGCCGCGAGGCGAATTTTACCGTGGCGCATGGCATGTCGGCTGCGGCTTCGGGCCCGCTGACGGCCTCCAAGCGCCAAAAGGAATATGCCGAACCGCTGGCCAATCCGAATGCGTCATTCGTGCCGCAACGCGAGGCGGTTTTTTCGGGCATCCAGCCTGCGGCGATCGGATCCATCTTCATTCTGGTGACGCTGATTTCCGGGATCGGCTATGGCGGCTGGTCGGTGCTTCAAGAAGTGCAGCGTGTGCAGCTTGCCCCTGTCGATCAGGCGCCCGGTGTTGTGGCAGAGCTTGACCCGCTGGCCACGGCAGGGGGGGCTATGCCCCAGCAGACCGAGGCGGACGGGGTGATGATTGCAACCCTGCCGTCCCAAGACGTGGAACCCGACCCCGATGCGCTGAACCGGCTTTACCGGCCACAGACCCTTGATGTGCCGGTTCTGGTGGCGCGTGACGGGCCGATTGCCGCGATTGATCCGCGTCTGGCAAAGGGGCAGGCGGCCACTGAGGCTGCGCCGACCGTGACCACGGCCTTGGGCGAAACACCGGTACAAGTGGTGGCCGCCGCCGCACCAAATGTCGAGCTGATCGCGGCGCGCCCGGCTTGGGTGCGGGTTCAGGCGGTTGATGGTACGGTGCTGTTTGAGGGCACCATGGATGCCGGTGATCGCTATACAATTCCTGCGATTGCCGAAGCGCCGCTGCTGCGTGCGGGGGAATCCGGCGCCGTTTATTTTGCGGTGAACGGCGAAACTTTCGGGCCGGCCGGTGCGAATGGATCGGTCACCAAGGGCATCGTCTTGGAGCCGGCGGCATTGACCGAACGTTACGCTGTTGCAGATTTCGCGGTTGATCCGGATCTGGCCCGCGCGGTTGCTTTCGCCTCTGCGCAGACATTGACCGAAGATGGCGCA
>JBATTI010000368.1:0-4317 GCA_049670445.1 Albidovulum sp.
GTGATATCGGCCAAGAACTGCATCGCCCAATCCGATGTCGTCATGCCCCCATCGACCCGCAGCACCCCTTGGGTGGCATCGGGCCAATCGGCGCGCATCGCCTCGAGAAGATCGCGGGTCTGAAGGCCGACGCTTTCAAGGGCGGCCTTGGCTATTTCGGCGGGGCCGGAATTGCGGGTAAGGCCATAGATGGCACCGCGGCATTCGGCGTTCCAGTAGGGCGCACCAAGGCCGGTGAAAGCAGGCACCAGAATAAGGCTTTGCCCCGGATCGGCGGCTTCGGCCATCGCTTGCGTATCTGGTGCGGAGGCGATGATCTTTAGCCCGTCGCGCAGCCATTGCACAACAGCCCCCGCAATAAAGATAGAGCCTTCAAGCGCATAGGTGGTCTTGCCATCCAACCGGTAGGCAATGGTGCCCAACAGCCGGTTCTGGCTTTCGACCAAAGTCGAGCCGGTGTTGAGAAGCGCGAAACAGCCAGTGCCATAGGTTGATTTCATCATGCCGGGTACAAAACAGGCCTGACCGATGGTTGCGGCCTGCTGATCGCCTGCCACACCAAGGATCGGAACCGCGCGCCCGAAGAGCCCCGGATCGGTCGTGCCATAGTCAGCGGCACAGTCGCGGACATCGGGCAGCATGCATTCCGGAATATTCAGAATTTTGAGAATATCTTTATCCCAAGCACCTTTGCGGATATTGTAAAGCAGGGTACGGGCAGCATTGGTGGCATCGGTTGCATGGGTCTTGCCGCCGGTCAGGCGCCAGATCAAAAAGCAATCAATGGTGCCGAACAACAGATCACCGGCCTCGGCGCGCGCACGCGCACCCGCGACATTATCAAGAAGCCACTTCAGCTTGGTGCCGGAAAAATAGGGATCAAGCAGCAGGCCGGTGGCATGGGTGATTGCCGGTTCAAGACCTTCGGCCTTAAGGTTTTGGCACAGACCGGATGTGCGGCGGTCTTGCCAGACGATGGCGGGGTGGATGGGTTCACCCGTGGCCTTATCCCACACCACAGTTGTTTCACGCTGATTGGTGATACCGATTGCGGTAATGTCGGCGGCGGTAAGACCGGCGCGATCTATAGCGCCGCGAACGGTGGTGGTGACGCTTGACCAAATTTCTTCAAGGTCATGTTCAACCCAGCCGGATTTGGGGAAATATTGGGTGAATTCTTGTTGCGCCGTGGCTTTGACCCGCAAATCTGCATCAAAGACGATGGCGCGCGATGAAGTTGTGCCTTGGTCAATGGCAAGGATATGGGACATGCTTTCCCCTCAGGCTTGGGCTGCGCTGGTCATCCAGCGGTCAACCTCGGCGGCTTGATCTGGCGTCAACCTTAACCCCAGTTTCGAGCGACGCCAGAGGACATCTTCGCCGGTTCGGGCAAATTCGCGCGCGATCATCCAGCGAAGCTCTGCCTCACTTAGCCCTGCACCGAATTCTTGGCCCAGATCGGCGTAAGTGCTGGCATCATCCAGGATATTCGCAGCCTCGGTACCGTAAGCACGGATCATTCGGCGAGTGGTGTAATCGGACAAGAACGGGTAGCGCAGTTTTAATTCGCGGATAAGGCGCGCCACATCACCCACAGCAAAGTCGCCGCCTGCAAGTGGCGCGCCCGCCGTCCAATCGCCGCGCTTGGGTGCAAGATAGGGGGTAATTTTGTCCAATGCCGCTTCGGCCAGTTTGCGGTAGGTAGTGATTTTGCCGCCAAAGACCGACAAGATCGGGGCACCGTTGGTATCGAGTGACAAGACATACTCGCGGGTCGCGGCCTGGGCGGATTCTGCGCCGTCATTATAAAGCGGGCGCACGCCGGAATAGGTCCAAACGATATCGGCGCGGGTAACGGGGCGTTTGAAATACTGGCTGGCAAAGGCGCAAAGGTAATCTTGTTCTGCATCCGTGCAGGTTGCATCATGCGGATCGCCCTGGTGGTCCAGATCGGTGGTCCCGATCAGGGTAAAGTCTTCCTCATACGGGATCGCAAAGATGATGCGGCCATCTTCGCCTTGAAAAAAATAGCATTTGTCGTGATCGAACAGCCTCTTGGTGACGATATGGCTGCCGCGCACCAAGCGGATGCTTTCGGCGGTATCTACATGGGCGGTTTCGCGCACAATCCGTTCCACCCACGGCCCCCCGGCATTGACAAGAACGCGGGCGCGGTTGGTCTGGGTCTTACCCGCGACCTCGGTGGTGATGTGCCAGATGTCGCCATCGCGCCGGGCACCGGTGACCTTGGTGCGTGTCATGATCTTCGCCCCGCGATCTTCGGCGTCGCGGGCATTCAGGACGACAAGGCGGGCGTCTTCAACCCAGGCATCGGAATATTCGTAGGCCTTGCGAAACTTATCCTTCAGCGGCGCGCCAGCAAGATCCTGGGTCAGGTCAAGCGTTTTGGTGCCGGGCAAGATTTTGCGCCCGCCAAGATTGTCGTACAAGAACAACCCAAACCGGATCAGCCAGGCCGGTCTGCGGCCCTTCATCCACGGCATCACCACGCGAAGAAGCCGCGAGGTGGGGGTTTCGCCCTCAAAGCGCATATCGGGGTGATAAGGCAGCACGAAACGCATCGGCCAACTGATATGGGGCATGGCCCGCAGCAAGACTTCGCGTTCGATCAAGGCTTTGCGCACCAGCCCTATTTCAAAATACTCCAGATAGCGCAGGCCGCCATGAAAGAGCTTGGTCGAGGCCGAAGATGTGGCAGAGGCCAGATCATCCATCTCTGCCAGGGCAACCGATAGCCCGCGCCCGGCGGCATCACGGGCTATGCCGCAGCCATTGATGCCCCCACCGATTACGAAAACGTCGAAAATGTCGCCAGAATCGCGCGGGCTCACACGGGTTTCTCCTGCTTTGAACGTCGTCATTGAAACGGGACGAGCGCGAATTGTCAAAGTTTATGTTCGTAATTGTTCGTTTTTTCTTTCGCTTTTGCGCAACCGCGTTAGATTCGACGCAAGGAGAGAACATATGGCAATCAGCATCCGGCAAAGTGAGATCCTTGATCTGGCCCAACGCGACGGCAAGGTTCTGGTCGAGGATCTTGCCCAGCGCTTTGGCGTCACCCTTCAGACCATTCGCCGCGATCTGGGCGATCTGGCTGATGCCGGGCGGCTGGAGCGGGTTCATGGCGGGGCGATGCTGGCGGCCGGTGTGGCCAATATCGGATATGCCGAGCGGCGGCGATTGAATGCCGGGGCGAAGGCCGCAATTGCGCGGGCCTGTGCGGCAACTATCCCGGATAATTCATCGTTGTTTTTGAACATAGGCACCACGACAGAAGCCGTGGCGCGCGCACTTCTTGGGCACCGCAACCTGACACTGGTGACCAATAATATGAATGTTGCCAATATCTTGGCGGAATCCACGGGCTGTGAGGTGATTGTGGCAGGTGGGGTTTTGCGAAGATCTGATGGTGGTTTGGTCGGGGATCTGACCAAAGAGGCGATCGAAGCGTTCAAGGTGGATTTCGCAATCATCGGCACATCGGCACTGGACGCCGAGGGTGACCTTTTGGATTTCGACGCCCAAGAGGTCCGGGTCAGCCGGGCGATCATCCGACAGGCGCGCAAGTGTTTTTTGGTGGCCGATCACTCAAAACTAAGCCGGTCAGCCCCGGTCAAGATTGCCTCGCTTCGCGAATTGGACGGAATTTTTACGGATGCGGCGCTGCCACAAACCCTTGCCGCAAAGTGCCGCGAATGGGGAACGGAGGTGCGGCTGGCGGACTAGGCGCCAAGCAGCGCAACTGCGGCGCGGTGAAGTTCGGGGGTGGCTGCGGCCACTGTCGCGATGTTTTCGCCCATCACCAGTGCTGCGCCCTGCCAATCGGACATGACCCCGCCCGCTTCGGAGACAAGAAGTGAGACGGATAGATAATCATAGGGCTGCAGATCGAAATCTATAACCAGATCAATATGGCCCATCGCCAATAGCGCATAGGGGTAGCAATCATATGAAAAGCGCCGGGTTTGGCCTACATCCATTAGCCGCGAGAACACCTGTGGGTGGTTGCGCCAGATCTTTTCGCCTTCGCTGATATAGATCGCGGCCTGCGCCAGGGCGGTCTGGCCCGAGGCGCGCAGTCGTTCGGTGCCCTTGAACGCGCCGCGCCCCCGTTCGGCGCAAAACACCTCATCCAAAGCGGGCATGCCGATGGCAGCCAAGCGGGTTTCGCCACCAACGACATGGGCAAGCAAGAAGCCAAACAACGGGTTGCCGGTGATGAAGCTGCGGGTGCCGTCAATGGGATCAATGACCCAAAGGGCATTCGCATCGCCGCCTTCGACCCCATGTTCTTCG
>JBATTI010000369.1:0-8135 GCA_049670445.1 Albidovulum sp.
GCCAGTCCGGCCGCTCGATCTGCAACAGCCGCTCCATATGCTGGCCGACCGCATCGGCATTGCCGGTCGAGGTCGACATGAAGAACCGGTCCCCGGCCAGCCGGAATGACACGCCATCATCAAGGATCAGCCCGTCATCGTTCAGCATCAGGCCGTAGCGGCCATCGCCCACCTTCAGGGTCGAGAAGACATTGGTATAGATCCAGTCGAGGAAGGCGCCCGCATCCGGCCCCTTGATCTCATACTTGCCCAAGGGCGCGCCGTCATAGATGCCGACCCCCTCGCGCACGCACCGCGCCTCGCGGTTCACCGTGTCCTGAAAACTTTCGCCGGGGCGCGGATAATAGCCGGGCCGCCGCCAGCGGGCGCCCGCTTCATACATCACCGCGCCGTGGTCCTTGTGCCAACCTGTGAGCGGCGTGTGCCGGTAGGGCAGCACGACCGGCCCCGCCCGCCGCCCGGCGATGGCGCCGAACTCGACCGGCGTATAGGGCGGGCGGAAGGTGGTCACACCGACCTCTTCCGGTGCTTTGCCCTGCCGTTCGGCCACCGCGCCGATGATGTTCACGTTGCCGGTCTTGCCCTGATCGATCCCCATGCCACCGGTCGTATAGCGTTTGACATGTTCGATGTTGGAATAGCCCTCGCGCAGGGCCAGTTCGATATCGGCGACGGTCACATCGTTCTGGATATCAAGGAACGCCTTCGCCCCGGCCCCCGGTGCGGTCCAGAGCGGCGAGATGGTGTAGGGCGCATCTTCTGCCTTGGGAACCTCGACCAGTTGCGAAGCGCGCCCAAGGGCGGCATTTGCCTTTGCCGCGCCTTCGGCCAAGACCGGGCCAAGCTCAAACACGCCATTCGCGGCACCGGCGGCGCGGACGGGCTGCGCCGGATCGCCGGGGGTAAAGCTTGACAAGGCCTCATCCCAGACAATCCGGCTGCGCGATTGCGAGTAAAGATGCACCGCCGGGTTCCAGCCGCCGGATACCGCAAGCAGATCACAAGGCAGCCGCCGGGCCGCGCCGCCCCGGATGGGAGAAGCCGTAACGGCGCGAACCCGGCGGTTGCCCTGAACCGAGGTGACGGCGTGACCCGCCAGAACCTCGACCCCTGGCACCAATGCGCGTGCATGTGCAGGGATATCTTCGCGGCTGTCGATCAGGGCCGCGATCCCGATCCCGGCCTGCGCCAGATCAGCCGCAACCGCATAGGCGCTGTCATTGTTGGTGAAGATCACCGCCCGCCGTCCGGGCCGCACGGCCCAGCGGTTGACATAGGCCTGCGCCGCCGAGGCGAGCAGGGTGCCGGGCCGGTCATTGCCCTGAAACACCATCATCCGCTCAATGGCGCCGGTCGCGGTGATCACCTGCCCCGCCCGGACCCGCCAGTTGCGGCCCAGCAGCGCGGGGTTCTCGGGCGCGCGTTCATGCACCATCATCAGGTTGTGTTCGCGGTAGGCCCAGACCGTCGCATTCTGCAAATGGGTGACGTTCTTCATCCTGGCAAGCTCGGCCACCGCCGCCGCGACCCAGTCCATGGCTGGCTGGCCACCGATCTTCAGCCGCCGGTTCAGAAGTGACCCGCCCGCCTCGGTCCCCTCATCCGCGATCATCACCCGCGCACCCGCGCGCCCCGCAACAAGGGCCGCCATCAGCCCCGCAGGCCCGGCCCCGGCGATCAGGATATCGGCATGGGCGTGGCGCGCCTCATAGGCGCCTTTCGGCGGCTCGGTCGGCGCGGCGGCCAGCCCGGCGGCGCGGCGGATCGCGGGTTCATAAAGATGCCAGTTAGGCCATTTGAAGGTCTTGTAGTAGAACCCCGCCGGGATGAAACGGGCCAGAAGCTGGTTCACCGCGCCAAGATCAAAGGCAGCCGAGGGCCAGGTATTGACCGACCGCGCGACCAGCCCGTCGGTCAGGGGCACTGTCGTTGCAGGCCGGTTGCCCGAGGCCTGATCGCCCTCAAGCTCCACCAGCACCGCCGGTTCCTCGACACCCGCCCCCATGATCCCCCTCGGGCGGTGATATTTGAAGCTGCGCGCGGCGATCCGCACCCCGTTCGCCAAGAGGGCCGAGGCCAGAGTATCGCCCGCAAAGCCGGTGTAGTCCCGCCCGTCGAAGCAAAAGCGCAGGGGCCGCGACCGGTCAATGCGGCCGCCTTCGGGCAAACGGTGCGTATCAGCGGCCATGGCGCACCTCGGTGATCTCATGCGTCACGGTATGGCGGCGGATCGTCAACCACGACCCGCAGCCACGTGCGTGCCACCAGCGTTCCTCGACCGGGCCCATCGGATTGGGCGGCACGGTCAGCCAGTCGACCCAATCGGCATCGCTGAGCGCCGCCGGATCGGCGGGACGCGCGGCCATGGCCGGGCCGCCATAGGTGAACTCGCTTTCGTTCCTTGGGCCGCAGAAGGGGCAATTGATCAATAACATTGCCTCACCTCGCCGTCGTCGTGCCGGTCTCGACCACGTAGTCGAGATTGCGGAAGCGGTTCAGCCCAAAGGGCGCGATCAGCGGATCGGGCCGCCCGGTGGCGATCAGATGGGCAAGCCCCGCGCCCCCCGCCGGGATCGCCTTGTAGCCGCCCCACCAACCGGCAGAGACGATCAGGCCGGGAATGTCGGTCATGGACACGACCGGGCTCGCATCATGCGCCATGTCAAGATGCCCGCCCCATTGCCGCATCAGCTTCAGCCTTGCGAAGGCCGGAAACAGCTCCAGCATCGCCGCGACCGTATCCTCAAAGACCGATTGCTTGATGTCGCGGCGGAAGGACTGGCCAAGATCGGTCGCGCCGCCGATCACCAGCTCACCCTTGTCGGATTGCGACAGATAGACGCCAAGGTCGGGGCAGTTGACAATGACATCGACCACCGGCTTCACCGGTTCGGAAACGAAGGCCGTCAAGTTGATCGTGCGCAAGGGCAGGCGCAAGCCCACCGTCTCGGTCAGCGTCGTCGTATGGCCCGATACCGCGAGCGCCACGGTCTTGGCCTTCACCGTTCCACGCGGCGTCTCGACGCCTTCGATAGCGCCATCCGCCCGGCGCAACAGTTTTGTCACCGGGGTCTGCTGATGGATCGCCACACCCATGGCACTCGCCGCGCGGGCATAGCCCCAGGCGACCGCGTCATGCCGGTTCACGGCGGCATCGGTATGGACCGAGGCGCCAAGGATCGGCAGGCGGCTCTCTGCCCCGCCGCCCGTCAGCGCGGGCACCCGGCGGCGCAACTCTGCTATGTCGATGTCCTGATAGGTCGAGCCGTAGATATCCATGATCAGCCGCCGCCGCCGCCGGTCCCGCACCATGCCCCAGGTTTGCAGCACATCGATCATCGTGCGCTTGGAATGCATCATGGTGAAATTCAGCTCACGCGTGAGCCCATCGAACATCGCCACCGATTTGACGTAGAAGGGGATCGACTCGTCGCGCATATAGTTCGACCGGATCGTCACCGTATTGCGCGCGATATTGCCGCCGCCAAGCCAGCCCGCCTCCAGCACCGCGACATCAGTCAGCCCATGTTCCTTCGCCAGATAATAGGCCGCCGCCAGCCCGTGCCCGCCCGCACCCACGATGATCGCATCATAGCGGTCCCGCAGCGGCGGGCTTTGCCAGGCAGGCACCCAGCCCCGGTGATGACCGAGCGCATGGCGCATGAGGGAGAGGGCGGAATACCGTTGCATGAAGGTGATAATGTTCACTCAAAAGCATTCACTTGGCAATATCGCATCAAGAGATTCAGGAACACGCCCTCAATCTATCCCCTCAGCCACATTTGCTATGCCCGCAACTGGGGCAGGTCATGCAGCCTTCAACCATATGCATGCCGAACTGGCCGCATGACGGGCAGGCAGGTCCGCGCGGGGTTTCGCCAACGGCCATCACCTGCGCCTTGGGGTCGGTCTTGAGGCCCATCCCCTCGCCCTCCAGAAAGCCGATGGCGATCATATGACGTTCGATCACCCCGCCGATGGCTGCAAGGATCGAGGGGATATAGCGGCCCTGCATCCAGGCGCCGCCGCGCGGATCAAACACGGCTTTCAGTTCCTCGACCACGAAAGACACATCGCCCCCGCGCCGGAAGACCGCCGAGATCATCCGGGTCAGCGCCACGGTCCAGGCGTAATGCTCCATGTTCTTGGAGTTGATGAACACCTCGAAGGGGCGGCGGTGGCCGGACTGGATGATATCATTGATGGTGATATAGATCGCATGTTCGCTGTCGGGCCATTTAAGCTTGTAGGTCGCGCCTTCAAGCGCCTGCGGGCGGTCCAGAGGTTCGGAAAGGTAAACCACCTCTGCCCCGGTTTCGGCTTCGGGCAGCTTTTCTGCGGTCTCTGACACCGACAAAACCGATCCGGTCACCGCATTCGGACGGTAGGTGGTGCAGCCTTTGCAACCCTGATCCCAGGCGGCCATATAGACCTCTTTGAACGCATCAAAGCTGATATCTTCCGGGCAGTTGATGGTTTTCGAGATCGAGCTGTCGATCCATTTCTGGGCGGCCGCCTGCATGCGCACATGATCCAGCGGCGGCAGGGTCTGGGCGTTGACGAAATAGTCGGGCAAAGGCTTGTCGCCCATACGTTCGCGCCAAAGCTGAACGGCGTAATCGACCACCTCTTCCTCGGTGCGCGAACCGTCTTTTTGCAGGACTTTGCGCTTATAGGCATAGGCAAAGACCGGCTCGATCCCGGAACTGACATTGCCCGCATAAAGGCTGATGGTACCGGTGGGCGCGATCGAGGTTAAAAGCGCGTTGCGGATGCCGTGGGTGCGGATCGCGTCGCGCACATCGTCATCCATCTGCTGCATATTGCCGGAGGCCAGATATTTATCGGCGTCAAACAGCGGGAAAGCGCCTTTTTCGCGGGCGAGATCAACCGAGGCAAGATAGGCCGAGCGCGCGATGGCATGCATCCATTCTTCGGTCTTGCCCGCGGCCTCGTCCGAGCCATAGCGCAGACCGGTCATCAAAAGCGCATCGGCAAGACCGGTGACACCAAGGCCGATGCGGCGCTTGGCGCGGGCTTCGGCCTCTTGCGCGGGCAATGGAAAGCGCGAGGCATCGACGGTGTTATCCATCATCCGCACGGCGATGCGCACCAGATCATCAAGGGCCGCCATATCCAAAGAGGCACCCTTGCCAAACGGATCCGCGACCAGCCGCGCGAGGTTGACCGAGCCAAGCAGGCACGCGCCGTAGGGCGGCAAAGGCTGTTCGCCGCAAGGATTGGTCGCGGCGATGGTTTCGGCATAGCCGAGGTTGTTCATCGCATTGATACGGTCGATGAAAATAACGCCCGGTTCGGCGAATTCAAAGGTGGCGCGCATGATCTTGTTCCAAAGATCGCGGGCCGGAAGGGTCTTGTAGGTCTTGCCCTCAAAGCACAGATCCCACGACTTGTCCGCCTTGACGGCCGCCATGAAGGGGTCGGTGATCAAGACCGAGAGGTTGAACATGCGCAGGCGGGCGGCATCCTGTTTGGCCTCGATAAAGGCTTCAACATCAGGGTGATCGCAGCGCATCGTGGCCATCATCGCGCCCCGGCGCGAGCCTGCCGACATGATGGTGCGGCACATCGCATCCCAGACATCCATGAAGGAAAGCGGGCCAGAGGCATCGGCGGCGACGCCCTTCACCTCGGCGCCGCGCGGGCGGATGGTGGAGAAATCATAGCCGATGCCGCCGCCTTGCTGCATGGTCAGGGCGGCTTCGCGCAAACCGTCGAAAATACCGCCCATACTGTCGGGGATGGTGCCCATGACAAAGCAGTTGAACAAGGTAACAGAGCGGTCGGTGCCAGCGCCTGCGGTGATGCGACCTGCGGGCAGATATTTGAAATCCTCAAGGGCGGCGTAAAAACGCGGCGCCCATTCGGCGGGGTTGGTTTCAACCGCGGCCAAGGCACCTGCGATGCGCTGCCATGTCGCCTCGACATTGGCGTCGATGGGCGTGCCGTCAGCCTGTTTCATCCGGTATTTCATATCCCAGATCTGCTCGGCAATGGGGGCGGCAAAACGACTCATCGGGCGGCTTTCTTTGGGGGTTTGGAAGGGCGACAAAGATACGCCGCGAAATCGTCGCGGTCAACTTGATCTTGTAGGGTGCGGGCCTATGATGGCAACACCTTGGGGGGTAAATCTTGTGGCTGGATTCGTTAACCTGTTGAAACTTTGCGTTGGTGTGGACAGCGTCGAAGATATGTTGGAATGGAACCGCACCCATCCATCGCCCTTCCCCACCGGCGAGCGGCGTCATACCACCCGCATGTGGCCCAAGCGCGAGGCTGAGATTACCGCAGGGGGGTCGCTTTACTGGGTGGTCAAGGGGGCGATTCTATGCCGCCAACGGATTGTCAGGCTGGATGAGATCGTCGGCACAGATGGTATCCGGCGCTGCGGGATCATCATGGACCCCGCCGTGATCCGCACCGAAGCCGCATCCCGCCGCCCCTTTCAGGGCTGGCGCTACCTTGACCCCAAAGACAGCCCGCCCGATCTGCCCGAAGGGCGCGCGAATGACACGAACCTGCCGCTGGACATGGCATTGGCTTTAGCTGAAATCGGGCTGCGCTAACCCCCCGGTGACACCAACCGGTGCGGTTTTCTTTTCAGGGCAGCACCCCGGCGAAACCCCCTCTTTTCTTATCCTACGCAGTCAGATTAAGCTGCGCCGATGTCAGCACCCCGCCCCCTTTGGCTTGCCGTGGCCCCCGCAATTTTCCTGGTGTTGTGGTCGGGGGGATTTTCGGTGGCGAAGATCGGCTTGCAATATGCCGAACCCATCACATTCCTCGCGCTTCGCTATGTCTGTGTGGTGGCCATTCTTGCACCACTTTACCTGATCTTTCGCCCGCCAATGCCCAATGGCCCGCGGGCCTGGGCCGATGTCGCGATCACCGGGTTCTTGATACAGGTTGTCTATTTCGGGCTATGCTATATGGCCTTCAAGCGCGGCATCTCGGCGGGCAGCGTGGCCATCATCGTTTGTTTGCAACCCATCCTTGTGGGCCTTATCGCGCCGCGTTTCGTCGGCGAAAAGGTTGGGCTGGCGCGCTGGATCGGCCTTGGGCTGGGACTGGCAGGCGCGGTGATGGTTATCGCCAGCCGTTCGACCATTGGCGTCAGTGACGCGTTGGGGGTTGCGGCCGCTGTCGTTGCTCTTTTCGGGATCACCGGCGGCACGCTTTATGAAAAACGCTTTGGCGTCAGCCACCACCCGATTACCACCAATCTGATCCAATATGGCGTGGGCGTCGGCCTGACCGTGCCGCTGGCACTGGCGACCGAAAGCCTGCATATCGACTGGACATGGGCATTTGGCGCGACTGTTGCCTATCTGGTCATCGGCAATTCGCTTACCTCGATGACCTTGCTGCTGGCGATGATCCGCTCGGGCGAAGTTGCGCGCGTATCGTCCCTTTTCTATCTGGTCACACCCTTGGCCGCCCTGATCGCCTGGCCTTTGCTGGGCGAGGCTATGCCGCTTTGGGCCTGGGCGGGAATGGCGATGGCCGCCACCGGCGTCGCCATTGCAAACCGCCGCTAGCTTGGCCGCTTTATTTGCCAGACAGGCTGACCCCCTCAATCCCGAGCATGGCCTCAAGACCGGCAAGCGCCTTGGCGGCATCCGCTTGCCAATCAGCCGTGCGTGATGCGTAAAGCGTGGCCTGACTTTGATGGATCAAGCCATCGGCAAGGATCTTGAGGTGATTTGCCCGCAAGGTTTCGCCCGAAGAGGTGATATCGGCAATCGCCTCGGCTGTCAGGTTTTTGACAGTGCCTTCGGTCGCGCCCTGACTATCCACAAGCTGGTAGTCGGCGACACCTTTGGCCCGCAAGAAATTGCGCACCAGACGGTGATATTTGGTGGCTATCCGCAAGCGCATCCCGTGGGTGTGGCGAAAGGCTGCGGCCGCGGCGTCAAGATCATCAAGCGTGTCGACATCGGGCCATGCGGCAGGCACCGCGATGATCAGATCGGCATGGCCAAAACCCATCAGCGACAGCTCTGCCACCTGGGCGCGCCAATCGGCAAGCTTTTCGCGCACAAGGTCCGATCCGGTCACGCCCAGATGGATTCGGCCAGCGGCCAGTTCGCGCGGTATTTCGCCCGCCGAAAGCA
>JBATTI010000370.1:0-2499 GCA_049670445.1 Albidovulum sp.
TGGAAAGCCCCAACATCAGCCGCGCCCTTGGCCGGGCCCGGCGGGTGGGGCTGAAGTTCGATGTGATGTCCACCTCTTTCTTCCTTGGCCGATGCAAGGTGGTGCTGGGCGCCTCGGACGGTGTCATCCGCATTTTCGACCGTATTTTCATTGCGCTGGGTCGTTTCTCAGCGGATCCGAGTGAATTTTATCAGCTGCCGCGCGACCGCGTGGTGGAGTTGGGCGCAAGGGTGTCGATGTAGCTTTTTTGGGCGCGCAAGAACGGTGCGGGATTTTGCCAAAGCCCCTTGCCCACCAGCCTTAGCCCCGCTAAACAGCGCCCCACGGACAGGTGGCCGAGTGGTCGAAGGCGCACGCCTGGAAAGTGTGTAGGCGGGGAACCGTCTCGAGGGTTCGAATCCCTCTCTCTCCGCCATACGCAGAATTGCGAACCACTACTCGGCATTGCGCACTGCAGCGACCGTGGCACAGGCAGAACGGTGCATTATAGCGTTTCGCGTTAATCCTGAATCACCTAACGCTGCCTGAAATCAAAGATTTCAACGCGTTAGTTGATGAGTGATGTTTCAAGTTAAACGCGAAACGCTTTAACTCAAATTTGAACAAAGCCTAAGAGGATTGGCAACCAACCACGCTCTGAGGGTAGCCGTGAACATCATCCATACTGACGCATATCGCAGCGCTTTCGTCGAATATCTCCGCAGGGGAACGCCGATCCGGTTGCGTTTGAAGCAGGCCGAGGTCACGGATCAGTATGTTTGGCGTACCCGGCGGGACGAGCGCGTTCGCCCCTCGCACCGCAGGAACGATGGCCGCATTTTTAGCTGGGCCAGCCCGCCGGACACTGGCCATCCGGGCGAAGATTACAACTGCCGCCGCGAGGGCTTACCCTACGTAGAAGGGCAGACCGAATTCGCGTTTCACGATTTCTCGACCAGCCTGGCCTCCTCCCATGATCGCTGGACGAAATGCCGATTTCGTGCGCCACTATTACTTCGAGGCTGGGCGATCGGTCACCTTGCTCGAAATCGGTCATTTGCGGGGAATCGCTGTGCACTATGCCTATAACACGCTTGGCGATGGCGCGTTTCGTCGCCTCTCTGACCAGATCGCCGATTTGGCGCGAAAGAATGGCCCCGGAGGGCTGACCTATTCGTTCCGAGGCGCATATGATTTCGGTTGATGTGCAGTTTTCCCACGGCGGAGGGAAAGTTGAAGGCGCGTTCTCAGGCACTGTCGAAGATCGGGGCGCGGTGCTCGCGATTACTGGGGAAAGCCTGTTTAAGTTTTCCGATGTATTTGCCAACCCCCTCGGTCTGGGGATTGAGCCGGGCGGCACACCTTACGAGATAACGGGGGAATGGACGGCTGTCTTTTCTGCGGTTGTCGCTAAGGACAGAGCCCGCAGCGTCTACTTCTGGCAGGGCCAACAATGATGTCATGGCTCGGGCGAATTGTCGGCAAGGCGGTTCTTTGGCTGATCATCGGCTTTGGAGGTCTGCTCTCGCTCTTATTGATTCTGGGGGGTATCAGCTGGCTGACACAGTTCAAAGACAGAGTGACGCTTCCGAACGCGATGGTTCTGAAGCGCGAGTTCGATTTCACGCGCCTTGGCCGCAATAACATGTTTGCTGCCGATGGCCGGACGCTGCTTGCAAGCGGGATCGAATTTGTTTGCTTCAACGATCGCTATGTTCTGATTTACGCCTATGAACGAGGACAAAGCGGGCTTTTCGATGCGGCAACCGGCGGGAGGGTTCCCATCGAAGATTCTGACACAGCCCTTGCCGGCAGCGGCCTTATGGACGGGGCCAAGACATGCAACGGCTATTTCACCGGCATGACCGGGCCGGGCCTTCTCTACGATGGCATGAAGCCGCCCTTCCTGCCGCCTTGCCGTTGGAGAGACACGGGAAATCCGTCCCTCAAGCACCGTGACTGGTTCAAACGCCCCTGTCTGGGCGACGAGTAGGGCCTGCGGTTCAGCGACGCTTTCGGGCCGGCTGGAAGCGGGTCCCAACATCGGGACGACAACGCTGCGCAGGATTTCGCGCCCCTCACATGCGGTCCGACATCAACACGGGAGAGAGTTGGGCACTTAAGTCATCCTCTCCGCCATTTGAATAAGTTAAGTGCTTTTTTTAATTTGATAAATTGCACTCTGATTTTGGATAATCCCCCACCACATCACCCACCTTTCATTTGATTCCTTGCATTTGATGCCTCGGAAAATGTCCAAGCGAATGCTGGTATCTTTCGGCAAAGCCAAAGTCATCTTTGTTGCGGTTCATGCCAAGAGATGGAAAGCGTCGGTCCCAATGCCGGGCTTTGGAGAGGTTTGACTTTCCCCACCCTCAAGTCAGCAACGCCGCAGTTCTGCGCAACCTATGTGGCCTCGAGGGGAACAAGATCAAGCGCGCCGTCAGCCAGTGGCCTTTGCAGATTGCGGGCGATTTCAAAGGGCGCGGTCAGCCATCTGTCCCATTCCGATGGTTCGGT
>JBATTI010000371.1:0-2915 GCA_049670445.1 Albidovulum sp.
TGCCGCGCCGCCACGGGTTGATGACATTGCCATAGCAGGACGTCTCGTTAGAGGATCCCATGGCGAATTCGTCCATGTTCAGCTTGCCCAGCATCACCGCCCCCGCATCGGCCAATTGCTGGCTTACGGTGGATTCGTATTCGGGCCGGAACCCCTCCAGAATACGGCTGGCGGCCTGCGACGGCACACCCTTGGTGCAATAGAGATCCTTGATCCCCACCGGAATGCCGCACATTGCAGGCGCATCCCCCGCCTTGATCCGCAGATCGGCGGCGGCGGCACGGGTCCGCGCAATTTCGGGTGTCTTGTGCACAAAGGCGTTCAGCGCCCCCGCCCCTTCGATTGCAGCCAGACAAGCCTCGGTCAGCTCAGCCGATGATACCTCGCCCCGGCGCAAGGCATCGCGGGCGGCGGCAATCGTCCATGTGTTAAGCGCGCTCATTCGACCACCTTCGGAACAGCAAAGAACCCCTCGCGGGCATCGGGCGCGTTTTTAAGGATCTGCGCCTGAATATCGCCGTCCGTCACCACATCCGCGCGCCGCTTCAGCCGCATCGGTGTGACGCTGGTCATCGGCTCCACACCCTCCACATCAACCTCATTCAATTGCTCCATGAAGTTGACGATACCGGTCAGTTCCCCGGCAAGGGCTGGCAGGTCATCTTCCTTCACCGCGATCCGCGCCAGATGCGCGACCCGCCGGGCAGTGTCGATGTCGATGGACATGGGGGCGTACTCCGTCTTTCAGATCAGCACCGGGTTTACAGCCGCCGCGCCCGCGCTGCAAGGGAGGAGCGGAGGCCCCCGGCACCCAATTTCCCCTCCCCGGTTTGGCCCGTGGCCGCGCCAAAGGCGGGGGCTCTGTCGCCAAAGGCGGGGGGCTGTGTCGCCGCTCTGTCGCCGCGCGGCTGTGGCCGGATCCTTGGCCTGGCCCGCAAATCCGGGGCCCCCGGGGTTTTGCGCAACCGGCTTGTCGGGGGGGATTACCGGGGCCCCTGAAAGGCGGCAAGGCCGACCCGTCGCCCTCGCCCCGGTGCCGCTGTCAGACCATGCAGACCAACTGACGGGTTTTCGCTGGAAAAGCAGCCAAAGAAGGCTTGTCCGCAGCCATGCTTTTGGGTTTCACGGCGCTTGTGAAATTTACTAAAATTTCCTTAACGCGAAAATTAATTAATATTCATTTCAATATATTGCGAAATTTTTCACTGTGAAAATCTTGGGTTTTTCACAGTTGCAGATTGATCCGCCCCCCTTGAAGGGGGGCGGAAAAACCTCAGCCTGAAGCGCCCAGCTTATCTTGGGTGCGCAGCTCAAAATCGCTCGCATCGTGGCGCTCTGGCAACTGCATATCCAGATCCCCCCAATCGCGGTTGACCTTTCGGCCGCGCTGAACGGCCGGGCGCGCATCAATCGCTTCAGCCCAGCGCATCACATGTTTATACGAGGTCACATCCAAAAACTCGGCCGCCCCATATTGGCGCCCCAAAACCAGCCCGCCATACCAGGCCCAGATCGCCATATCGGCAATCGTATATTCCTCACCCGCGATAAACCGATGTTCGGCCAATTGCCGGTCAAGGACATCCAACTGCCGCTTGGTTTCCATCGCGAACCGGTCGATCGCATATTCGATCTTGAAGGGCGCATAGGCGTAGAAATGCCCGAAGCCTCCCCCCAGATAGGGGGCCGATCCCATTTGCCAAAACAGCCAGTTCAGGCATTCCGTGCGCGCGGCCCCATCCTTCGGAATGAAGGCCCCGAACTTGTCGGCCAGATGCAGAAGGATCGAGCCGGATTCGAACACCCTTACAGGCTTTGCGCCGCTGCGGTCCACAAGCGCCGGGATCTTGGAGTTCGGATTGATCCCGACAAAGCCGCTGCCGAACTGGTCGCCGTCACCGATCTTGATCATCCAGGCATCATATTCCGCCCCCTTGTGACCCAGCTCCAGCAATTCTTCCAGCATCACCGTGACTTTGACGCCGTTTGGCGTGGCCATCGAGTAAAGCTGAAAAGGATGCTTGCCCTCCGGCAGCGGCTTATCATGCGTAGGCCCGGCGATGGGGCGGTTTGTTTTGGAAAACTGGCCGCCGTTTTCCTTATCCCAGGTCCAGACCTTCGGCGGTGTATATTCTGCTGGCATATCGTCTCGCCTCACTTCTTTCGGGGCCATGCTGCCCATTGATCATTTGGGTTTCAGATCTAGGCTATGCCCCTGCCGCATCCAAGGCCAGAGCCTGAGGAAATATTTCATCACGCGATCACAAAGACGGGACCGCCGATGGTCAAACGGCCCCCACATCAACACCCGCAACCAATCAGCCCCCGGCTTTTGCGGACACTGATGCCCTTTCTTGCGCCGAACAAGAAAAAGCGCCCCATCCACGTAGGAGGAGGCGCTTTTTTTGATACTCTTACATCATTTGCGGCAATATCCGCAGTCACTCGAAAAAAGGGAACGAAGCCCCGAACCGTCAGTGCAATACTGCCGCAAGCATCAGCAGGGCAAATCCTGCAAACTCGAGCCATGGCATCTTTAGCGAATTGTTCATATCTATCTACTTCCGTTCAATACAAATGTTATACGGATCGAATGCAGAAAAATTATGTCTCTACCGCCGCTTAACTAGGTGTGAGAGTGAAAATGACTGTTTCCACCGTCACCAGCGTTGCTAACTTTTAGACAGGTTTTAAGAGCAATCGGCAATAATGCGGCGCTCGGGTGGCAGCTGTGTGCAGGTGTCATGACGCTAGGTGAGCTTTATCATGGCAGCGCTGGTTATTGATGGCTGGCGTCTGGACGCGTGGTGAACCATTGCCGAGGCACGTTATGCGGGGGGACCGCCGCCATTCACGCCGTCTGCGCAAGCCTGCTTTGCAACAAAAGCCCGCTTTCAGTCAGGATCGGATAAGCG
>JBATTI010000372.1:0-1934 GCA_049670445.1 Albidovulum sp.
GAGGTTTTGGTCGCGAAGCGCAACATGAAGGGCGAGATGAACAACAAGCTGTTGGACGCCGAAAGCACCATGCCGCCGATCTTGTCGCCAAGGCCCGCCTCGACGCAAAAGATCGGCAGATAGACGACATAGACCCACCAGCCACAAGACCGGATCACCGCAAAGAACCAGCCTGCGATCAGGCGCGGTTGTTGAAAAAACCGGGACAGAAAGGCCAGCGGATTGACGGCCTGTTTCTTGGCGCGGCTGATCTGTTTGCCATTGCCCAGACGCAAGATCCAGAAAGCCGTCAGCATGCACAGCGAAAACACCGCCGCCGCAATGAAGGGTAAAGGCGCCCAAAGATGGTGCAGCCAGACACCCAAAAGCGGCCCGGCCATCCAAGGTGTCGCAGCATAGACCATTTGCAAGGATTGCCCGCGCCCAAGGTCGGCCCGGGCCACATAATCAAGCACATAGGCGTTCAGGCAGACAAAAACCGTCACCGTGGCCATGGCATTGCACATCAGCGACAAAGGCACCATGACCGGCCCGCCAAGAATGGCGAAGACCATGCCGACCGGGTAAAGCAGGGCACCAAAGCTATAAACCCAGCGGCGTGGCACCTTTCCGGTGATCCACGGCACCATCAATCCCCAGATCAACGATACCACGCCTGCGATGAAATAGATGCGGCTGACCACGCCCGCATCAAGAACGGCGTCATAGATTACCAGCGGCATGACCGAGATCAGCATACCGCGCACACATGCATCAAGGCCCGCAAGTACAGCAAAATGCTCGACCTTTGGGGTCGGCGAATGCCGCAAAAGAATGGGTAAGTATTTTGTCGCCATGCATGTATCCTAAGGCGATAGGCCCGAAACCACGGGTCTGCGTCTGCCTTGCTTGCGACATTGGTGTCGTATTTGTCGGGGCGGGCTAAGTTTATCCGGCCTGGCGGGCCAACAGATCGACGAAACGCTGACGCGCCTCGGGAAGCGGCCGGTTGCCAAGGTCATGCGCAAGCCGGTGGGTCAAGAAATGCCCGGTGGTGATCAGGCCTTGGGTTATTTCGGCCGTATTCGCGCCCCCTTGCCCCAGCAAGCACAAAGGCAAAGGCAAAAGCCGGTCGGCCCATTCGCCCGCCGCATCCCGCCCCACGGCTCGGCCGGTCTTGGGGCTGACATAGGCCAGATCCTCGCGGCTGCCGGTTACTGCGCAGGCGGTAAGGTCAAGCCCATAGCCCAGCTCTTCGAGCAGCTGCAATTCCCAGTGCAGATAGCCAAGCGTCCAATCCGGTGCCTGCCCCAAGGCATCAAGAAGCGTGATGCTGCGCGCGTATAAAGGCAGATGGGCTTCGCGTTCGGGCAAAGCGAAATGCAAAAGCGCGCAGATGGAATTCAGCCCCGCCAGCGCCAGCCGGTCGGCCAGAACCCCGGTGCGCGACTTGATCGGTTCTACGCTGAATGCGCCGATATGGTCATCAAGCCGGGCGCGCCAACTGACATCAAGCTGGGCGCCGGGTTGCAACAGCGGGGCAATCCGGCGCGAGGTGCCGCCACGAACCACACCGGCGTGGCGGCCATGGTTTTCGGTGAACACCTCGATGATGGCAGAGCTTTCCCCATGCGGCCGGACCGACAAAACAGCACCTTCATCCCGCCAGTCCATGCCGCCCCCTTCGCCTTATCCGTCAAATATCCGTGGCATTGGCTGCGAAGTCCAGCCAACCCCGGGGGGCAAGGCGTTTTGGGCAAAAGCATCCGTCAACCAGACAGACCTTCTTCATCAAGAAGGGTGCGGCCATTGCGGCTTTCGATCTCACTCACCCAAAGGTCCGGGTCATTCTTGCGCTGGCGGGAAATAGCACCATCAACTTCAGGCTCGGGGCCGGTGGTGAGGGTCACCCAACTGCGGTTGCCGGTCAGTAGATCGAAAGAGCGTTGAAAAAG
>JBATTI010000373.1:0-5607 GCA_049670445.1 Albidovulum sp.
CACCTGGGGGGGGGCGAGGGTTGGCGATAGGGTGAATATCGAGATTGACACATTGGCCCGCTATGTGGCGCGATTGCGCGAGTGGGGCGGGGCCTGAGGCGACCAGATCTCACACTGTGATCCTGCCTAAATTACAAAATCAGATCCCGGCAGGGTGGTGGTGGGGCGGATCGCGGGACGTCCTTGCATGATTGTCGGCTGGGCAGTGAATATGAATGACGGCTAAGAGCCCACAGGAGACAAACAGATTCCACGCTGCGTGCGCTCGCAGCACGGTTTATGCTGCAACCGCCAAGAATTCGGTGTCGCCTCGCGGCGTGAAGACAGGCCCTTCATGCAAAACGCATCGAGAAACAGCTGGTCAAGGATCAGGTCGCGGAATCGTGGGTTGAAACCCACCCTCCGGCTTGCGGCCTCTCAATCGAATTCTGACAGCACGTCATGTTGGTGTTCAATGGCCATCATGTATTTTTGCCCGTCACGTCCGGATTTGATGAAGGACTCGTATGCGAGAAGGCGAATGACCGATAAAATACCGACGTAGCTGTCGAATACATTCGTGTTTTCAACGGGGCAAACGATTGTCCAGCGCGCATGACCCATTTGACTGGCGCTGGCAGAGTCGGTGAGCAAAAGCACATCTGCGCCAGTTTCCGCAATAGCCTCGATGTACCTTTGGAGTTTCGCCACCAGACGGCGGACTGCGACCACCATAACGACATCCCCCGGTCCAAGGTCGGCGATGCGTTCAGCGATTGTTTCGCCGGCACCTGGCATCAGGCGGGTCTTGTCTCGGAACTGAATGAACTGCCAGCGCGCGTAACTGGCAAAAAAGTGGCTGTTTCGCAGACCAAGAAACCCAAGGTTTCTTGCGTCACAGAGGCTGGTTGAAATCTCATCTACTTTGGCTGCCGACAATCCGGCAAGCGCGGCTTCAAGCAAGGCCACTTCCTGTTCGGCAAACCTGCCGAGCAGATCGTCAGCATCTGACGTGATGTCGCGCGGTGAATTCGCAAGTATGGAAAGAGGCGATCCGGCGCCGAATTCTCCGCGCGCCATTTTTCGAGCCTGATCATAATTTTCCAACCCGATGTTCTTGATCAACCGGGTCACCGTGGAATTTGACACATTGGCCTTTTTGGCCAGTTCAGAGGCCTGGTAGGCCACGATGAATTCAGGGTTCTCCAGCAACAAATCCGCCAGCTGGGTCTCACGCACCGTGAGCTTGCTGTATGACCTCCGGATCACATCTGCCAGTTGCCTCAAGACTTTTCACCTATTTCAGTATGATAAAGGGGCACAACAACGAACCTAACATTCCCATTGAACCACGTTCCAGTCCAGATGCAAGCGGATTGGAAAATAATTTCCATTTTTAATTGACTTTTTGGAATTAACTTTCCAATCTGAATCGGAATGGCACACCGCGCAGTGATATGTGGCCGTCCGTGGGGAGAAATACTTATGAGCGCAAACAAAGCATCAAAGTCGTCGGACTTGGCTGTATCCATATCGAACATGAGTAAATGGTACGGTGATTTCAAAGTCTTGACGGACATTAATCTGAGCGTGAAGCACGGCGAGAGGATCGTGATCTGCGGCCCCTCAGGAAGCGGTAAATCGACACTGATCCGGTGCATCAACCATCTGGAAGTGCATCAGGAAGGCAGCATCGTCGTCGATGGCGTGACATTGTCTGCGGACATGAAAAACGTCGAGGCCGTGCGCCGCGACGCTGGCATGGTCTTCCAGTCTTTCAATTTGTTCCCACACCTGACTGTTCTGGACAATTGCATCCTTCCACAGCGGCGCGTTCTCAAGCGCAGCAAGGCCGAAGCGCGCGAAGTGGGCATGAAGTTTCTGGCACGGGTCAAGATCCCCGAACAGGCTGACAAATATCCCGGCCAGCTGTCGGGTGGGCAACAGCAACGTGTGGCGATCGCACGGGCATTGTGCATGGAGCCGGGGTTGATGTTGTTTGACGAACCCACTTCAGCGCTGGATCCCGAGATGGTCAACGAGGTGCTGGAGACGATGGTTGAACTGGCGCGAACCGGCATGACCATGTTGTGTGTGACCCATGAGATGGGCTTCGCGCGACAGGTCGCTGATCGGATCATTTTCATGGATGCAGGTCGGATTGTCGAAGAAAACACCCCCGACGCGTTTTTTGACAATCCCCAACATGAACGCACAAGGGCCTTCCTTGGGCAGATCCTGTAGGGGGGTGGGAAATGTTTGAATTCAGATTCTATGAGATCTGGCGATCCGGCGAATATCTCGAAACGCTTTTCTACGGCATTCTCACCAGTTTTTGGCTCACTGTCGTCGGCAGCATCATCGGATTTGCGATGGGCATTGTCCTGGCGCTTGCGCAGGCCAAGAATGTCAATGTGTTCATCAGATACACTGTCGTTTCCTATATCGAATTCGTAAGGAACACGCCGTTTATCGTGCAGTTGTTCTTCGTGGTTTTCGGCCTGCCGCTGCTTTTGAACTATCACTGGTCTTTGCAAAATTCCGCATTGTTGGCCATTGTGCTCAACTTTTCTGCCTATTTTGGTGAAGTCACGCGGGCGGGCATCGAAGCGGTGTCCAAAGGTCAGACCGAGGGTGCCTATTCCCTGGGTATGACCAAACGCCAGACCATTCTGGATGTGATTTTGCCGCAGGCATTGGCCAATGTGTATCCGTCGCTGACCAGCCAGTTTGTCTTCCTGTTTCTGACCACAGGACTGATTTCCGAAGTTGGCGTGCAGGACCTGACCTGGGCTGGCCGTTTCGTGGCGGACCGTACGTTTCGGGACTTTGAAGTCTTCATCGTCCTGACAATTCTCTACATGCTGATGGTCTACTTTTTCATGGGCGTGATGGCGCTCATCAAGCGGATGGTCTTTCCGTGGTGGGGGCTGAGATGACAGAATTCTTGCAAATGATCTTCGGTGAGTTCTACGGCCAGATGATCGGCATCCTGCTGAACGCGACGCAATGGACAATCTATCTTTCTCTTGTCGCATTCATCGGCGGCGGGCTGATCGGCCTTTTGATGACTGTGCTCAAGATCGCACCATCGCGCCTGCTGCGTTGGATCGCCACGTCCTATATCTGGCTGTTCCAATCAATCCCCCTTCTGATGCTGCTGTTTCTGATCGGCCTCGGCATTCCGTCCTTCTTCCAGATAGATGTGTCTCCGTGGTTGGCGGCGGGTCTTTCCCTGACATTGTTCACCAGCGCCTATATGTCCGAAGTCTGGCGCGGCGCGCTGCAAAGTGTTCCGACCGGGCAATGGGAAGGCGGGCGTGCAGTGGGCATGACCTTCTCTCAAATCCTGATCGACATCATCGCCCCGCAAGCGTTGCGCATCGCAACGCCGCCGACTGTGGGGTTCATGGTGCAGGTGATCAAGGGCACATCCATGGCCTATATCATCGACTTCACCGACCTGATGCGCTGGGGCAAGAAAATCGCCAATTCGCAGGTCGAGGGAGCAGAGCCGTTCGTCGTATTCCCGATGGTGGCCCTGATCTATTTCTGCCTGTGCTTTCCGCTTTCCAAATGGTCCAAGACGATGGAGCGCAGGCAGGCCGAAGGAAAAACCAGATAACCATAACTTGCAACAGAGGAGAAACAATATGTTCAATAAAATTAAGAGGATGGCTCTGGCGACCAGCCTGTTAGGCTCACTTTGCCTCGCCCCGGTCTCAGCACTTGCTGACCAGCTGAACGACATTCTTTCCGCCGGGAAGATCACAATCGGTGTCCCGGAAAATTTCCCACCTTTCGGATCGGTCGGGGCCACGTTCGAACACGAAGGCTATGATGTCGATGTTGCAAAGCTGATTGCCGAGGATCTGGGTGTCGAACTGGAATTGAAACCCATCACCTCAAAACAACGCATCCCCTTTCTGACTTCGGGCAAGGTTGATCTTGTGGTCTCATCCATGGGCGCCAATCCTGAACGCGCGAAATCCATATGGTTCTCAAGCGCCTATGCGCCATTCTTTTCGGCAGCATTCGCGCGCGCCGATGTGGCCATTTCTTCGCCCAACGATCTGGCAGGGTTGAAGTCGGGTGTGACCGGCGGAACAATTGAGGATCTGGAGCTTTCGAAAAGCCTGCCAGAGGGCGCGGAGCTGATCCGCTTTGGCGACAATGCCGCAACCATCTCGGCGTTCCTGGCCGGTCAGGTTGATGTTCTGGTGACAGGCAACACCGTGGCGGCAAATGTCAGCAAAGATAATCCCGACCTGAAATTGGAGACCAAGTTCGTCATTGCGCAGTCGCCCGCCTTTATCGGCGTCAAGCAGGGTGAAGCCAACTTGCTGCAATGGGTAAATGTCTTTGTCCTGCACAAGAAGCTGGGCGGTGTGCTGAACGATCTGTCGATCAAGTGGCTTGATCAGGAATTGCCTGATCTGCCAAGCCTCTGATTGCAAGGCGGCTTACTTACTGGGTGGAGCGACCGGTGTCGCTCCACCGACCTTTGATGCTGCTTGCGGTTGCATCGTTATTGCGAGGGGGGCGCGGGCTGTTCCGGCGCACAGAACCCGGAAATCGACAAGGATAGTTTGAAGATGAAAGTAACGGTTCCAAAATACTTCGCGCCGTCCGGCGGCCTGCCAAAGCAGACTTCGATTCTGACGGACAGAGCCGTTTTCACCGAGGCCTATGCTGTCATCCCAAAAGGAACGCTCACCGATATCGTGACAAGCTTTCTGCCGCGATGGGACAAGACCCGCTGCTGGGTATTATCCCGCCCCTTGTCCGGCTTTGCAGAAACCTTCTCTCAATACATCGTGGACGTCTCACCGGGTGGAGGAAGCTCCGCCCCCGAAACGGACCCAACCGCCGAGGCGGTGTTGTTTGTCGTGGAGGGTGGCGCATTACTCACCGTGAACGACCAAGAGTTTGATCTGATACCTGGGGGCTACGTCTATCTGCCGCCGGCGACCAACTGGTCGATCAGGAATACGCAGGACACCTCTTTCAAATTTCACTGGATACGAAAATCCTATGAAGCCGTGGACGGGCTGGATGCCCCGGACTTCTTTGTGATGAATGAAAATGATGTCGATCCCACACCGATGCCGGATACCGATGGCAAATGGGCGACGACGCGTTTTGTGGATGTGGAGGATCTGCGCCATGATATGCATGTGACGATCGTCACTTTGCAACCCGGTGCCGTCATCCCCTTCGCCGAAACCCACGTTATGGAACATGGCCTCTATGTTCTTGAGGGCAAGGCCGTTTATCACCTGAACAAGGATTGGGTCGAGGTTGAGGCAGGCGATTACATGTGGCTAAGAGCCTTCTGCCCCCAAGCCTGCTACGCCGGCGGCCCCGGTCCTTTCCGTTATCTTTTGTACAAAGATGTGAACCGCCACCTGAGGCTCAATCTCTTTGCACGATAACCAGTACCGGCCATGGCCTGCGGAAAGCGCTGAGCCCTCCCTCAGAAAAACAATCGAAATAAATGCGCTCGACTTTACACAAACAAGCACTTGAACGACCGCTTTGATGAAGTGAGCCGTATTTCGGCTAAAGGAATATCGCAAGCGCGAATGGTTTCTGCGTGAGCGAACCTAATAAATCGGGCGGCGGCTT
>JBATTI010000374.1:0-1669 GCA_049670445.1 Albidovulum sp.
GCCCATAACACTGTTGATCGCCATCATCCCGGCCAGCCCGCCCGAGATCATCATCGAGATCATGATGATCCTGAAAGGCGAGATCCCGGCATAGACCGCCGCGCGTTCCGATTTGCCAAAGGCGCGGATCATATAGCCAAGGCGGCTGCGCCAGATCAGCGCCCAGACCAAAAAGCAGCAGGCTATGGCGATGAAGAACGTCACATTCGCGGGCACGCTTTTGCTGAAATGTTCGCCGATCAGGGGCAGATCATGAAACTTCGGAAGCTTGGTCTCGGCGGCGAAACGCGCGGTTGCGGGATCCATCGCGCCCACCGGACGCAGCACATTCGACAATAGGTAATTGAGTAAAGAGGCCGCGATGAAATTGAACATGATGGTGGTGATCACCACATGGCTGCCGCGTTTGGCCTGCAGCCAGGCCGGTACCGCGGCCCAGGCGGCCCCGAATATGGCCGCCCCGATAGTGGCCGCAATCAGCGCCACCGTCCAATGCGGCCAGGGCAAGGCAAGACAGACAAGCGCCACCCCAAGGCCGCCAAGCGTGGCTTGCCCTTCGCCGCCGATATTGAACTGGCTGGCGTGAAAGGCCACGGCCACGGCAAGGCCGGTGAAGATGAAATTGGTGGCATAAAACAGCGTGTAGCCCCAGCCATAGGCCGACATGACCGAGCCTTCGATCATGATCGTCAACGCCCGCCACGGATTTTCGCCAATCGCCAGAATGACAAGGCCCGATATGACGAATGCCAAAAGCAGGCTTAACAGCGGGATCAGCACAACATCTGCCCATTTTGGCATGGCTTGCATCACGCGACCCTTTCCGGCGCAGTGCCGCTGACCCCGGCCATCAAGAGGCCCAGTTCACGCTCATTCGTTTCACCGGGCAGGCGTTCGCCCATGATCTGTCCGTCAAACATCACCAGAATACGGTCGGACAGGCTCATGATCTCGTCCAGTTCGACCGAGACCAGCAGCACGGCTTTGCCCGCATCGCGCAGCTCCACAATGCGTTGATGGATGAATTCGATCGCCCCGATATCGACACCCCGTGTCGGTTGACCCACCAGCAACAGATCGGGGTTTCGCTCAATCTCGCGCGCCAGAATGATCTTTTGCTGATTGCCGCCCGAAAAGCTTTTGGCGGGCAGGGTCGGGATCGGCGGGCGCACATCGAAGCGCGCCATCTTGCCTTCGGTATCGGCAATCAGCGCGTCATTATCCATGAACAGCGTGCTTTTCTGGTAGATCGGATCATGGTGATAGCCAAAGCCCACATTCTCCCATGCGGCAAAATCCATGATCATGCCAAGATGCTGGCGGTCTTCGGGCACATGGGCAATGCCATGCGCGCGGCGCGATTGCCCGTCGGAATGTTTTCCTGTCAGATCAAGGCTTTCACCGTTCAACAAGACCTTGCCGGTGCCATGCGCAATGCCGCCCAGCACCTCCAGCAGTTCGGATTGGCCATTGCCGGACACGCCCGCAATCCCCAATATCTCACCCGCGCGGATGTTCAGTGACACGCCCTTGAGGCGCGCAACACCGTCTTCGTCGGTCACCCGCAGATCCTCTATTTCAAGCACGGTTTTGCCGGGTTTTGCCGGGGTCTTGGCCACGTTAAGCAGCACCTTGCGCCCCACCATCAACTCGGCCAGTTCTTCGGGGT
>JBATTI010000375.1:0-2919 GCA_049670445.1 Albidovulum sp.
GGAGGCGACCTTCCTTCTGTGTTTTCATCGATCGCTTCGTCGATCAACAAGCTGAGGCTGACACACTGATATGGGAAACCTCATGAAATCCTTACGCCACCTTTTCCGGCGTACCGCATCGGATGAAAGCGGGGCTGCAACGATACCTTTCGTGTTGTTCTTCCCCTTTTTCCTGACCATGGTGATGGGGTCGCTTGAAATGGGCATGATGATGCTTCGGCATGTGATGCTGGAACGTGCGCTTGATCTGACTGTCCGTGACCTGCGGCTTGGCAACTGGACACCTGACCCTAACGGGGCCAGCCCAAGTGATCAGCTTAAAGTACAGATCTGCAACAAAACCGGTATTTTGCCTGCCTGCACCTCGGCCATGTTGGTCGAACTGCGGCCGGTGTCAAAAACCACATGGCAGCCGCTGTCGTCCGGGGCGACCTGTGTTGATCGCAGCCAATCCGTCCAACCGGTTACGGCATTTGACCAAGGTGGCAGCAATGACATGATGTTGGTGCGGGCTTGCATAAAGGTGGACACGATGTTCGTGACCACCGGTATGGGTTTCGGTTTGCCGAAAGATAACACCGGGGCCTATGCGCTGGTGTCCACAACAGCCTTCGTCAACGAACCGCGTCCGGGAACTTGATCATGAATATTATGCATAAATTTAGATATCAGCTTAAGTCCTTCGCAACAGACCAAGGCGGATCAATGCCCGCCGAAGGGATCATGGCTGCGACCTTCCTGATCTGGTGGTATATTGCGTCTTTCCAGTTCTTTGATGCCTATCGTCAAAAGAACATCAACCTCAAGGCCGCCTATACCGTAGCTGACATGCTGTCGCGTGAAACCGGGCCGATCCCGGGTGATCCAGACAGCACCACAGTCAACGCGGCCTATGTGCAGGGGCTGAACACGGTCTTCGACTATCTGACCTATTCCAACAAACCAACCTGGGTACGGGTCACCAGCGTTTACTGGGATGCTTCCCAGCAAAAGTACCGTGTTGACTGGACGGCCAATTCCTCGGCCGGTCATCCCGTGATGACGACGCCAACCTTGCAAAACTATGCTAACAGAATTCCGGTTCTGCCGGTCGGCGATACGATCATATTGGTTGAAACCTTCATGGCTTATGAGCCGATGTTTTCGCTGGGCTACACAGCCGCGGACGGCAGCCAGCATTGGGGCGGCGACCCCACCGGAGCAGGGCAAAACTGGCTGCAAGCGCAGTGGTACACGACCTTCATCACCACGGCCCCACGTTTCGCATCATGCATCCCTTGGGAAAACAGCGGTTGCGGGACTGACAACAACGGCACTTGGGTCAACCCCGATATCACCGACCTTCCGAGCGATACTGACGGCACCTGACCCAAGCCTTGCGACAAGTCCGATACGATTGAATCCAATGGCATAAGCCGCCCCCTGCCGGGCGGCATATGTCATTCAAAACCTTAATAAAATGCCAGCGCCGCGTCGATCAGGCCGCCAGCGCCTTTCGGGCAAGATCCAGATAAATCGCTTCGATCTTGGCCATCGGCAGACGCCCGCCTTTGCGGTACCAGTTGGTCACCCCGGTCAAAAGCGCGATCAGTGCCATCGTGGTCACCCGCAAATCCGCCAAACGAAACGCCCCCGCAGCCGCCCCTGCCGCCAAGACATCTTCCAAACGGCCCTCATAAGCCCGGCGCAGGTCTTCAATGGCGACGAAATTGCGAGGCTCCAGATTGCGCAATTCCATATAGGCGACAAAAACCTGATCGACCCTGTCCAGATGAAAGCCGATATGATGGCGCACGAAATGGTCAAGCCGCAGATTGGCATCCCCATCCATCGGGGCGGTTTCATCGTAAGAGGCCAGAAGGTCTTGCATATGCTGGCGCATCAAGTCGAACAGCAGGCTTTGCTTGTCGGGTACATAATTGTAAAGCGCCCCCGCTTGCACCCCCACCTGGGCTGCAATCTGGCGCATGGAAACGGCGGCATAGCCATGCCGGGCGAACAGCGCGAGTGCCGCCGCGCGGATACGCGGGCGAGTGACATCAGCATTTGATCCCGAGGTGCGCGCCATGGCGTCAAAGTATATGAACGATCGTTCAATATAAAGCCTGCAATCTGAATTGCAGTCGCGTGGGAACCCGCCTTGCCTATTGACCAGATTCGGCGCTAGGCTTGTTTGATCAGCCAAAATCGGACGGCCCATGCGCACGCGCTTTTTCCTTAGTTTATTACTGCTTGTTGGCCTGGGTGCCTGTACGGAATTCCCCACGCCCGATGCCACGCCATCTCAGGCGGCACAACTTGCGCCCTACCCCACGCTTTTGCCCTTTGGCCCGCTTACCGCGGCCACCGCCGTAAGCCCGCCGGTCGTTGACCCCGCGGTTGAGCTTGAAGCGCGCGCTGCGGCATTGCGCCGCCGCGCAGCGTGGCTTAACGCGCAGCCCTCTGGCTAAGATAGCGTCGCTGCGTTGCAAGGCACGGCGTCATAGGCTAACACCGCCGCGACCCAGTTATTCACCGCTTTTTGCCATTGGCTTCGCCCTTCAAGACGATCAAGGAGACTTCCATGCCCAAACCCTTGCGACTTGGCATTGCGGGCCTTGGAACCGTAGGCTCAGGTGTTGTCAAAATCGTCACGCGCCACGCAGCCCTTCTGGAACGCCGCGCAGGACGCCCGATTGAGATTACCGCAGTCTCGGCCCGCTCGCGCAAAAAAAACCGCGATATTGATCTGTCCCCCTATGCTTGGGAAGACGATCCTGTCGCCCTTGCCGGGCGCAAGGATGTCGATGTTTTGGTTGAGGTCATCGGCGGCTCTGACGGCCCGGCGAAAGAGGCCACCGAAACCGCCATTGCCAGTGGCAAGGATGTCGTCACCGCAAACAAAGCGCTTTTGGCCCTGCATGGTCAGGCCTTGGCCGA
>JBATTI010000376.1:0-1576 GCA_049670445.1 Albidovulum sp.
GGCTGAGGCCGATCAGTTGGGCCGTCTGGTTGCATGGCGCGCCGATCGCGACGCCAAAGCCGTGGCCAAAGCGCTGGCCGATCTGCGCGCGGCGGCTGAGGCGCAGACCAATATCATGCCCGCCTCGGTTGCTGCCGCCAAAGCGGGTGTGACCACCGGCGAATGGGCCGGGGTCATGCGGGCGGTTCACGGCGAATATCGCGGGCCGACCGGCGTGTCGCAAAGCCCCTCCAACCGCACCGAGGGTCTGGATGAGATCCGCGATGCGGTGGATATTGTCTCGTCCAAACTGGGGCGGCGGCTCAAGTTTCTGGTCGGCAAACCCGGCCTTGACGGCCATTCCAACGGCGCCGAACAGATCGCCGCCCGGGCCCGTGATTGCGGCATGGATATCACCTATGAAGGCATCCGCCTGACCCCCAGCCAGATCGTCGCCCGCGCCCTGCAAGACAATGCCCATGTCGTTGGCCTTTCGATCCTGTCGGGCAGCCACCTGCCGCTGATCGCCGAGCTGATGGAACGGATGCTGGCCGCCGGCCTTGGCCATATTCCCGTCGTGGTCGGCGGCATCATCCCCGATGAAGACGCAGCCCACCTCAAATCCATCGGCGTCGCGCGTGTTTATACGCCGAAGGATTTTGAGCTGAACCGGATCATGGCAGATATCGTTACCCTTGCCGATCCAAAGGTGGCGGCGGCGGAGTGAAAACAGCTGAACTTCACAGCATTTTCACAGTGAAAATTTTTATAACACCTTGAAATTAAATAGTTCCGCAAATCATGTTAACCTTTTGGAAAGGGGTTTCATGGCTCGGCGGAGCCACCTGCAAAGCCTCTGAGTCCGGATGCAGCACCCCACCGTCAAGGCGCATGACGCTTGGGTCATCAGACCTTCAAATCGTTGAAACCGGGGGCTGGGCGGGGACGCCGAAACATCAGGTTTAATGGCGGCTTTGAGCCCTTTGCAGACGTTGCCGGATGCGCAGCATAAGCCGGGCAAGTGACTGCCCGTGGGGTGGCGCAACAACCGTCCTTCAGTGTGCTTTATGGCAGCAAAGCCCCTCACTTGCCTCTGCAATGCGCGCGGCTGCAAAAGCGCCAGCCCGCAGGGACGGGCAGGCGCTTGCCCGGCGCCTACGGCTTGTTCCGGGCGAAGGGGGCATGTGCCCAACGTCAGCAACGTCCGTAGAGCCGACATCGATGATATTTTCGGGGTGCCAATCTGGGTGCGGGTGCAGCGAAAGACGGCTAATCGCAGTCCTTACTTTTGTTGATCACACAGGCAAAGCCCCTTGAGTGCCATCTTACCTTTTCTGTTTATTGCAGCCAAAGTTAGTTCCTACGACCTCTGCCGCTTCGTATTTTCAAATAAGGCTTGGGGTCACAACCATTGACACTCGGGCAAATATCATAAGCATTTGGTCAAATTGCTTTAGCTGAAAAAGGTACAAACCTTTGCAGATATCCATCACCATCGACGTCAGCCCAGATGAAGAAATCCGCCGCCTTTTGGATCAGGGGCTGGATGATTACAACGCCAAGCACGCCGGTCCTGATCATGCACAAGACCTTTGGG
>JBATTI010000377.1:0-3303 GCA_049670445.1 Albidovulum sp.
TCATAGACCTTTTGGAACAACTCCTTGAAACGGCCATCGTAGAATTTGAGGATGGTGTTCTTGGTGGAAAGATAGACCGGCCAGCCAAGGTTCAGCCCGTAATTCAGTGAGGCGCGGGCGAAGTCGAGGATGCTTTCGTCAAGGTTATACATGCCCATGAACACACCCGAAGAGGCGGCGTCATAGACATCGCGCTCGATCACGGTGCCATCGTCGCCCACGAATTTCATCGACAGCTTGCCCTTGCCCGGAAACAGGAAGTCGGTGGCGCGGTATTGATCGCCAAAGGCATGGCGCCCCACCACGATGGGCTGGGTCCAGCCCGGCACCAGACGCGGCACGTTCTTGCAGATGATCGGCTGGCGAAAGATCACGCCGCCCAGGATATTGCGGATCGTGCCATTGGGCGATTTCCACATCTGCTTGAGGCCAAATTCTTCAACGCGCGCCTCATCCGGGGTGATGGTCGCGCATTTGACGCCCACACCGTATTTCTTGATCGCCTCGGCGGCATCGATGGTGATCTGGTCATTGGTGCGGTCGCGTTCCTCGATCCCGAGGTCGTAATATTTCAGGTCGATGTCGAGATAGGGCAGGATCAGCTTTTGCTTGATGAAGTCCCAGATGATCCGGGTCATTTCGTCGCCATCAAGCTCGACGACGGGGTTGGCTACCTTGATCTTCGACATGTCCGTTCTCCGCTTCGGGTGACTCGATTGCGTTGGTCATAACGCGAATTCGATGCGGGGGGAAGGCGGTATGCGGTTGTATACCGAGATGTCGCGGCTATTGGTGTCTGCGTTGACGCCCCCGGAGACAAACCGCGGGAACACAGGCTTAAACCGGCTTAGCGGTTGGCGAAAAATGCGCCGATACGGTTGCGAACAAAGCGCCAGACCTCGGGCGCGCCGCGGGCGACCTTATGGCCGACGCGGGCTTCAAGCTGTTCGAAGGTGACGTTGTACTCGGCCCAGCTGCCACCGCCCGAGGCTGCGTTGTGCAAGACGGGCTGCACGCGGTCGAGGGATTTGGCGAAAACCGCATCGGGGGTCCGGGCCTCTTCGAACTCTTCCCACAAAGCGCGCAGGTCGGTTCCTATGTCGACGGGCAGAAGCCCGAAGATGCGGTCTGCGGCGCGGGCCTCGGCGGCCTGGGTTTCAGCACTGTTATGCGCAAGGCCGCCGGCGGAATGGATGGGCACATCGCCCACGTCGATTTCCACAAGGTCATGCAGGATCAGCATTTTGATGACCCGGTCGATGCAAACCCCCGGACCGGCCTGATCGGCCAGCACGAGGGCATAAAGGCTCAGGTGCCAGGAATGTTCGCCGGAATTCTCGCGCCGCGACCCATCGGCCAGAGTGGTGGCGCGCAAAACCTGTTTGAGGCGGTCTGCCTCCATCAAGAAGGCAAATTGCGCCTCAAGCCGTTGGGTGGTGGCGTCTGAACCGGTAGCACTCAATGGGCTGAATAGTCTGGCGGTGCTTCGGGCAGGGCGCCGCCTTCGCGTTTGGCCTTGACGGCGGTTTCGACAAACGTCTTGCCGCGAGCCAGCGCCATGCGGATCCGCATGGAAGTCAGGAACGCTTCTTGCAAGGTTGGCGAGGAGGCGCCGACAATGCGCGCCACCTCGGTATAGAACCGATCATCGCCAATCTCGTCTTGTGCATCAAGGGTTTGGCGCGCCAGATCGTCTGCAAGGTCTTCTACGACACCCATCGCGCTTACCTCGAAACTTCGCCCAGACGTCGGGCGACATATTCCTGAACGGTCTGGATCATCGGGTTCATATGGGTTTCATCATCTTCAAAGAAGTGACCTGCACCCTCGATCTGCTCGTGGCTGATGGTGATGCCCTTTTGATCGCGCAGCTTGGAGACAAGGTTTGCGGTGTCTTTGATCGGGGCGACACGGTCGGCGGTGCCATTGATGATCAGCCCCGAAGACGGGCAAGGCGCGAGGAAGGAAAAGTCATACATATTGGCAGGCGGGGCCACCGAGATGAAACCGGTTATTTCGGGGCGGCGCATCAAAAGCTGCATGCCGATCCAGGCGCCGAAGGAAAAGCCTGCGACCCAGCAGTGTTTGGAATTGGGGTTCATCGCCTGCAGGTAATCAAGGGCGGAGGCGGCATCCGACAATTCGCCAATGCCCTGATCATATTCGCCCTGGCTGCGCCCGACGCCGCGGAAGTTGAAGCGCAAGACGGTAAAGCCAAGCTCATAAAACGCGTAATGCAGGCGGTGGACGACGCGGTTGTTCATGGTGCCGCCAAACTGCGGATGCGGATGCAGCACGATTGCGATCGGCGCATCAGGCGCCTTTTGCGGGTGATAGCGGCCTTCTAGGCGACCGTCTGGACCGGGAAAAATGACTTCGGGCATGGCCTCGTCTTTGCTTTCTTTGGGGTAGGCAGGCGTCAGGGCGAATGCCATTCTTGACGATTTTGCTCAAGTACCCTAGAATTGTTCTAAGTAGCGGTTTTTATCGGCGGTGATGCCGATAGACCGGGTGGGATGCAGTTAAGCGGCCCGTGGCCCGGCGTCAATGTTTTTACGGGGATTGGGCGATGAAACTGTCGACGAAGGGCCGTTATGCAATGGTGGCGCTGACCGATCTGGCCACGGCGGGGCCGAATGCGCTGACGTCCTTGGCGGAAATTTCGGCGCGGCAGGACATTTCACTGCCCTATCTGGAGCAGCTTTTCGTCAAACTGCGCAGGGCGGGGCTGGTGGAATCGGCGCGTGGACCCGGCGGCGGTTATCGGCTGGCGCGTGTGCCCGAAGAGATTCGGGTCAGCGAAATTCTGGAGGCCGTTGATGAGACGGTGAGTGCGCTTCATACCGGGGCCGGCGTCACGGGTGGGGTTTCGGGAAGCCGTTCGCAAAGCATGACCAAGCGGCTGTGGGAGGGGCTGTCGGCGCAGGTTTATGTGTTCTTGCACCAGACCCGGCTTTCGGATGTGATCGGCAATGGGCTCAAACCCTGTCCGGCGGTTCCCGCACTTTTCCAGTTGGTTGATGAATGAGGCAGGCTGACCAAATAGCGGCGCCTGCGGCGCCAAGCCTGTTTTCCCATAGCAGGCAGATGCCAGCTATGGGCCCGTGCCGCATTTCCCGACGGGGAGGTGCGGCAAGATGAATGCCCGCGTCTATCTGGATTGGAATGCCACCGCCCCTTTGCGGCCCGAGGCGCGGGAGGCGATGCTTGCGGCCTTCGATCTGGCGGGCAATCCATCGAGTGTGCATGCCGAGGGGCGGGCGGCCAAGATGCTGATCGAGCGCGCGCGGGAGGATGTCGCCG
>JBATTI010000378.1:0-4931 GCA_049670445.1 Albidovulum sp.
CCGCAGACCGACGATCCCTCGGCCGTTGTCGATGAAATGGTCACCCTCATCCGTTCGCAGATGAAAGCCGTGATCGACAGCCCCAAGCGGCTTGGCCTTGCCTTGACGGCCGGGCATGAAACCCGGCTGCTGCTGGCCTGTGCGCGCCCGATGCTTGCCGATATAGAGATGATCACCGTCGTCGGTGAAGACCGCCACACCACCGATACGGTCACCGCGCGCCGGATTGTGCGCGACTTTGGCCTGCGCCACATCGAATTGCCGCGCAAATCTGCGACCGAAGAACAGCGCCAGCGTTTCATCCGCCGCGGGGCGCATTGCAATGCCGATACCAATTCAACCTTTCACCCCAGTGTCTGGCCGGTTGCCGACACCCATGTTTTCATGGGCGGCCTCGGCGGCGAAGTAGGGCGCGCCTTCTTTTGGCGCAGTGGTGATCGCCCCGACACCAAGATTACGGCAGATCAGCTTTTGGGTCGTTTTGGCCTGCCTGCAACGCCTGAAATCAGCGAACGGCTTCAGCATTGGCTGGATGCGTTGCCGCCGATGGACACATATGGCATGCTGGATCAGGCCTATCTCGAACATCGCAACGGCCCTTGGTACGCCGTGCAGTTCTGCGCCGATCCGACGCTGAACCGCCAGGCCCCGATTTTTACCATGCGCGGGGTCGAACTGATGCTTTCGCTCCCGCCGGACTGGAAACGCTCCAGCAGGTTGGGCCATGAGATTATCTTGCGGCTGTGGCCAGAGCTGTTGAAATACCCGTTCAACACACTTGGGCCCTGGCGTGATGTGGTTGTGAAGTTTCAGCGCGTTGCGCAAAACCCCCGCCTTGTCATCAAGAAACTGCGCAAAATGCTGCGCTGAGGGGGGCAAAGGCGGCCCATTTATAAAAAAGGTTCATTGCCCATGATAGCCCGACGCGATCTGCTCAAAGTGCTGGCTGGATCAGCTTTTGCACCCGCTCTGCCCGGCTTGGCACAGGCCAGCGGTAGCACCACCGATCGGCTTGGTTATGGCTGGGATGAAGACGTCGTGGCGCCGACCAAGGCCGATCTTTACGTGGCCCCCGACGGTGATGATGGGGCCAAAGGCACCCTGGAAGCCCCCCTTCGCAGGATCCAGGTCGGGATCGACCGGCTTTCAGCCCTGCCCGGCGGCAGCCTTGCCATACGCAAAGGCACCTACCGCGAGGCGGTCTATCTGGATGCCCTGCGCGGCCAACCAAATGCCCCCTACCGCATTCACCGCTACGGAAATGAGCATGTGACCATCAGCGCCGCCGAGGTTCTGACCGGCTGGAAAGCCTGCACGGATTATGACGCGGCCACATTGGGCATTCCGGTGCAGGGCGTTTATGTCGTGCGTATCAGGCGCACGCAGCTTGAACATGAAACACCGCTGGCGCTGAATATGCACGAGGCGGGCATCTGGCTTAGCATCGCAACGGACCGTGCCGATACCATGGGGCTGGACAGCGCCTCTGATTACCGGCGCTTCTCTCGCGGCCAGCCCATTTTGAATGCGAATGGCCAGATATTGGGCTTTACCGATCCTGCCCTCAAGGGGCGCTCTATCGCGCAGATGACACAGGTGCGCGTCTTGCTGCATCACGCACCCAACATCGTCACCCCCGATCCGATTGCGGCCTACGACCCGGCAACCGGCACTATTCAGCTCGTTGACCGCGACCGTGAGGTTCAGCGCGAACAAGATGGCCCGGTACTGCGCTATTCCTTGCAAAATGTCCCCACCGCGCTGGCACCGGGACGCTGGATCATGCGCGAAGAACCGAATGGTGATCTTGCGATCTATCTGGTTCCCATCGACCCTGCGCATCTGGAGGGCGGGATAGAGATTTCAACCCGCGAAACCTGTATCGACATCGGCAACGCTTCCAATGTTGAACTATTCGGGCTTGAGATGACCCGTGCGGCCGGCGGTGAACAGCATGGTGCCGTGGCCCTGCGCCATATCGGTGGCCAACCCAATGGCGCCGGCGCCCATAATCTCAAGATCACGCATTGCCGGATCGGCGAAACCCTGTCGACGGCCGCGCGCGGTGAAGGGGCGCTCTATCTGCGCGATGTGACCGGCATTCAAATGCACAATTTCAGCCTTGATCATGTGCGCGGCTCTTTTGGCATGTTTTTGAACAATTGCAGCAACGCCGATCTGCGGTTCCTGCACCTGAGCGAGATATCGCAATCCCCCGCCCGGTTCTTTGGCTTGCGCGATTCAATTCTGGCGTTTTCGCTATTCGCTGACAGCGCATGGGAAGCGCATGCGAATAAGTTCAACTTCTATCAGGGATCTGACCGGATCTTGGTATATGGGGTGCGCTGCCAAAATACCGGCGGCTATTCGACCTACCAAAAAGCAAGCCGCATTTTCTACGCCTTTTGCGATCTGGATGCCCCGGCAGGCGGAGGCGACAATCGTGTCTTGGCGTCGCAGAATATCCCCGCAGGTGCGAATTTGGGTGGCGCTGATGGCAGTGGCGACCCCGTGGCCAATGGTACCTTTTGGTATTGGAACCTGACCCTTGGATCAGTCCCCAATCCCGATGCGGTCCCGCAAGCCCTGTTGCTTGGCCCCGAGGGCAGTTCGCAGCGCCATTCCTACCACAACTGCGTCCTTTACGGCGGCGGCCATAGCGGCGTCTACCTGAAAAATGCGAACCCCGCGTATGAGCGGCGCTCGCATAATCATTACACAGGCCTGTCTTACTGGCAAAATTCGCAATATAATTGGCGCCTGGCCGAGGGCGAAGCGGTTATCAACGCCGGGCAACAGCTCAAAGTGCCCGGCCTTGATATGCGCGCGGTCATTGCCAAAGAAATCGCGCCGCTTTTCCCAACCTTCACCGATTGGGACCGCGACATTGATTATCGGCAGGTTGATTGGTCAGCGCCCCCGATCGGGGCACAAACCTATTGAAACGGGCCTATTGAAACGGGGCCTAATTCGAATTCGCAGGCCGCTCACCTACCCCGTGGCCTGCCCCGATCTGCACGTTCAGCGCCACATAGGCCAAGGCCTGACGGAAACGCGCATCGGCCTGGGCCGCATCCGCCCGCGCCACATCGGCATCAGCGTCAATCAGATCATTAAGCGTCGCACTGCCTGCCGAAAACACCGTTTGCCCTTGTTCGCGGGCCTCGCGGTAAAGCCGCGCCGAACGCCCCGTGGCCGAAAGCGATTGGCTGACCGCCTGATAATCCAATAGCGCGTTCTCAACTTCCAAAAGCGCGCTCAATACGGTTTGCGTCCAGATCGTATGGGCTTCGCGCACCTCGGATTCGCGCGCCTCAACCGCACCGCTGTTTTGCGTCGGAAGGCTGAGTGATGGACCAAACGCATATTGCCGGGTGGTGCTGCCGCCGCTGATCGACGCCAGATTGATTGTCCCCACCAGCGACAGCTGCGGAAAACGGTCGGCGCGGGCAGAGCCAAGATTGGCAAGGGCCGCATAGTAGCGCTGCTCGGCGATCTTGATGTCGGGGCGGTTGCGCAAAAGGTCTGCGGGAATGCCCATTTGCGGCGAAATTCCGGGGCGCGGCTGCGCACCGCTGCCAAGATCGGTGTCCAACTGCCCCGGTTGCACCCCGGCCAGAACCGCGATTTCATTTCGTTTTGCCGCAATTGCCGCGCGCAAAATCGGAATCGTCGCCTCGATTTCGGCGGCACGGGCAGCGGCGCGTGTCGTGTCGGTCTTGGTGGCCGAATCCGCCTCTTGCAATTGCTGGGTCAATTCAAACGTGCGGTTGCGGCTGCGCAAATCAGCTTGGCCTTGCGCCAAAAGTGTCTGCCTGTAACGCAGTTCAAGAGAGGCATTGGCCAGATTGGACAAGACCAAACGCTGGGCCGCGTCGCGTTCTGCCTCGGCCCCGGCTATTCTGGCGGCAGCACTGCGAAGCCGGGCCCGTCGCCCGCCCCATGGATCCAAAAGCCAGTTCACTTCAAAATCGGCTTCCCCAACCTCGAAAGCTGTGGTGCCGGTGCCGCCACGTTGCTGGATGGAGGCTGAAGGCGAATATAATGCGGCCCGGGGAATGGCTTTGCGTTCTGCACGCGCCAAGGTGATGCGTTCGCGCGCGGCGGCAATGGTAAGGTTGCCGGTCAGCGCGCGCGCCATCAAAGCGTTAAGCTTCGGGTCCTTCAGCTTTTCCCACCAGGCATCATTGGCCAGCAACACCGGTGATCCAGACTGGCTCTTGCGCCACTTGGATGCGAAGGGGAATTTTGGGCTGTCGAAGGGCACTTCGGGCGCACAGGCTGTCAGGCCTCCCAAGGCCACAAGGGCCATCATCCCGAATCTGGACAAGCCAAGGCTGCCCTTTGCGTCAATTGTCATTACTCTACTCCGGCCTCAATAAACCCCATCTTTGGCGATGGTGGCTTACCCACTTTGGGGTATTTGGCGGACAGAGTGCCCAATCCGCCCCTTTGCCGCAAGCGTCATGGCGATTTGTTAGGGATTTGGCACATATATGTGCCCAAGATACCTCACCCCGGGGCCAAAGCGAGCCCCGCCGCCGGGCTTTTATTCGCGAAAGGCGCGGCTCAGGTGATCGGTCAGTGGTTTAAGCAAATATGTCATTACCGAACGTTCGCCGGTTTCCAAAAATGCTTCAACCGGCATGCCGGGTAAAATATCAAGGCTCGCAACTTGCACAAGTTCCTCTTCGGGGATGCTGATCTTGACCCCGTAATAATGCGCGCCGGTTACCGGATCGGCGATGGCATCAGGCGTCACCGTAGCCACTTCGCCATGCAGATCAGGCGTTGTGGCGCGCGAAAAGGCCGAGAGAACCAGCCGCGCTTTTTGGCCGGCATGAACCTGATCAACATAGCGCGGGTCAAGTCGGATCTCGAAATCAACGCCTTGATCAAGCGGCACCACCTCAAGGATGGTCGCTCCGGGG